>JBIIOS010000001.1:0-43401 GCA_044336805.1 Candidatus Nanopelagicales bacterium | reverse complement strand
TTCGTTTCGAATGTGCGGCCGCGACAAACGCTATACCTAATTTGATCTTTTGTATGACATATTTGTGAATTTCCTTGATTTTTCCTTCCGCGGGTCGCGGAGACGGTTCGATTTGATGAAAAGGGGCTTCCCTACCTGTGTGAGGTTTTCGAGGCAAGCATGACGGCAAACCAGGTTAAAACAAGGCCAACGATCAACTGCCACGTGATGACCGACCCCGTTGTCGGGGCAACAACATCCGAAATGACGGAGCCGACTAACAAGCCCACCAATGTAAGTAGTGACGTCACCAGCACCCCAACAGTTCGAACAACCCAAGTTACCGTCGCGATGTAGATGAGTCCGAAAACTCCAGCAATTACCATCCACCAGTGATCCGTCGGGATCGGTGCCCACGCGGGGCCCCGCGCCACATTGACCATAGCAACGACGCCCGCCATGATTCCGGCGCCCACGACAAAGTTCAGCCATGCTGCAGTAATGCCGTGTCGGGTGACCGCCCCGACTCTCCCGCTCACTGCCTGTTGAAAAGCGCTCGCAGCGCCGGCCGACGCCGCGAGACTAAGAACTCCAATAATGGCGAAGGCACTGATATCAGCTCGACCGATCCGCCCAGAAGCCGCCGTAGCAACTGCTAACACAGCAAGCAATGCGGCAGCAATCCGAGCGGCAGAAATATCTTTGCGGCCCATAGGGCCGATTCCAAGGCGGTCAACTAGGAGTGCCGTACCAGTTTGTCCCGCGACGACCGCAATGGTGAAGACAGCAACGCCTACGGCAAGAGAGGCGCTTCCTTGTATTGCAATGTAATAACCGCCTAGCGCTCCACCAGTGAGTTGCCAAGGTCGTAGTTCTCCTGACTTGATCGCCCGCAGGAGCACCCACCAGGAAGCGCGAAGAGTGGGTGCAACCAGGATCACCAAGCTAGCAACTACAGCCGCCACGGTGAGATTGATTAGTGAAACTTCCAATGGGTTTCTTGTTATTTCCACCAACTGCGCATTGAGACGAGCCTGAATTATCGTCCCACCGGCCGCTGCGACCAGTGCGACGGAAGGAATCCGGCTCACCATGGCAAACTACCCAGATGAAGTGTGTGGTCGTTACTCAGCCGGGTGGACCGGAAGTTTTGGCATTGAGTGAAGCCGAGTTGCCCGAACTGATGCCCGGCGAGATCCGGGTTGCCGTTGAGACGGTGGGCGTGAACTACTGGGACATCATGCAGCGCAAAGGTCTTGTGCCACTGCCGGCAAACCGAATTCCGGGTGTAGAAGGAGCGGGTTCCGTAATCGCGATGGCTACCGATGTTTCCAACTTCACCTACGGTGACCGCGTAGCCTGGTCGAAAATTAACGGTAGTTACGCCGAACAAGTACAGGGGCCAGCGAAATTTTTTGTACCGATTCCAAAATCGGTGACGAGCGAAACTGCTGCTGCCGGACTCATGCAAGGCACGACGGCGTGGTATCTCGCATATCAATGTGCTCCCGTACACGTGGGAGATAGTGCGGTCGTCTTTGCCGCGGCCGGCGGCGTCGGACACTTGCTCACCCAGATGCTGGCAGAGCGTGGGGCGCGCATTGTTGCCATCGTGGGCAGCCAGGCAAAGACGTCCATTCCACTCGCACTTGGAGCCACTGCTGCAATCGTCGATTCCGACCAACTTATTGAAGATCTTCGAGCGATTGCACCGGAGGGCGTTAACCTCGTTTTTGATGCCAACGGCGGCGTTCAAGCACTCCGTGATCTCAAGATGCTCAAGGCACACGGCACCGTTGTGTACTTCGGTACCGCGGCGGGGCCTTTGCCCACCATTGATCTTGAACTCCTGTCGGCTGGCTCGTTGGCCGTTCGGCGGGTGCGAGGTAAGGACTATATCGGCGATGCCAAGTCGTGGAATGTAGCCGCCAATGAGGTTATGGATCGACTCGAAGACGGCCGACTTCGCATTCATATCGACAGTCACGTGCCCCTGTCGGATGTTGCCCGCCAGCACGAGCGACTTGAATCGCGAGCATCGACAGGCAAACTTCTTGTAGATGTTGCGCTCGCTACTCAGTAATTCTAATTGCGCCTACAGGGCAACCGTCGACAGCGCGTTCAACTTCGTCGCGACGATTTTCCAATGATCCGTCGTCTAAGACATGCGCTTTGCCGGTGGCATCATCGACTTCAAAGATTTCTGGTGCTTCAAAAGTGCAGTTTGCATACGCCTTGCATAGCTTTGTATCAATTTCAACTTTCATGGCACCTCTCTAAATGTAGAAATGGAATGTCTGTGCTGGATGGCTGGATGGCTAGACGGCTAAATAGGTGGTGCGTCATGCACTCCAAGGTCTGGGCGCCCCAAAAAAGGCTCTGGGTCGCGAATGTTTGCGGTACCCCACTGATCAGACCATTCGGGGGTCACCGGGTGAACCCGCGGCTTCCATGTTTCCCAGTCATCAACAACCTGAAGAGCGGTGGTGTATTCGGCAACGAAACCTGATTGATCACTGAAGTAGGCGAACGTGTTGTCTCCTGGGCCATGACGTCCTGGTCCCCACACACATGGCAGCCCCGATCTAATAAGTCGGCCAGATGCCCTCAAGTACTCATCGATGCCTCTCGATTCATATGCCACATGGTTTAGCGAGACGTGTGGCGCAACCGCAAAGGCCATCGTGTGATGAACGTTGTTGTCACCTCGAAGGAATATCATTCTGTCAGCCAGTCGATCCGATACTTGCAATCCCAGATGCTCTCCGTACCAACGTGCTGCTGCTTCGATATCGGGAGAGTTGACTACTACATGTGACAGTTTCCCGGGGTGCCAGTCTCGTTCCTGCAATTCAATGGCCGACACATTCTCAACGTCAGACTTGATCTCAATGGTGCGGCCTTCGTGATCAAAGAATCGGAATTCGTATCCGCCACCCGGCGCTGAAGAACTACCCGGCTCGCTGATCAATCTCACGCCGCTACCGCGCAACTTTGCTGCCAAAGAATCCACATGCTTCGCAGATGGAACTGCAAATGAAATGAGATCAACCCGATCAAATTCGGAAGCACGTAACCGAAGTATGTGCGGATCCTGGGTGGCAGGGGCACCAAAATACTGCAATCCAGTGTCACTCTCTCGTGGGCTGAGGCCCCATACGTCCTTGTAAAACTCCACCTGTGCAGCCAGATCACGAACTCCCAGTGCTACATAGCGAACGTGTGTTATCGCTGTAGGCGTCATGATTTCTCCTTCTTTTCACGGGGCGACACGTACTGATACCCCAATTCCGCGCCGTATACATCGATTCTCCTGTTGGCAAATGGGTCAATGCCAAGACCGCGATGGCGCGCTGCAGAAACTTCAGCTACATCAACGTCCACGATCGTACACTCTTCTTGATCGGGTGAGAGCGGCCCAGCGATGATTTCCCCGAACGGGTTTACCGCGACCGACCTGCCTAAAAAGGCAAGGTCCGAAACAACACCAACCGTGTCAGCACACACAACAAAAACTTGATTCAGATTTGCCTGAACAACCACGCCATCAATTTGTCCGATTCTCCCCGTCGCCGGGACCCTCTTATCAAATCCCGAAACCCAAGCCGTAGGAACCGCGATGACTTCTGCGCCCCGAAGAGCCATAATCCTCATCGCCTCTGGAAAGCGAAGGTCGTAACAGACCAGCACACCCACTTCAACACCCGAAACGTTAGCGATGGGCAATCCGAGATCACCCGGCTCAAAGCATTCTCGCTCGCGGCCAAACAAATGAAGTTTCCGGTAAATTGAAATGATCCGCCCGGTGGCATCAATCGTCACCGCGGAGTTGTAGAGGTTGTCTCCTTCACGCTCAGCGAACCCGCCGATGACAGCCACCTGTTGCGTCCTCGCGGCTTCCACCCATGCAGATAACACAGGGCCTGGATCAGCCACCGATTCGGCAAGAGGTTCAAGAGCCCCGCGATCTGGGATGTAGCCCGTAGCGGCAAGTTCTGGCAGAACAACGAGCGTTGAACCCTCTTGCGCGCAACGTGTAATGGCAGCACTGGTCGTCACGGCGTTCGCCAATGGCTCCAGAGGCGCTGAGCGCATCTGGACCATTGCTACCCGAAACGGAAATTCCACAGTGCGAACGTCACCCCTTCGGTAGGGTGAAAATTCCATCGGCCACTGCATCGACGACGTCATTTGAACCTACGTCGAAGAACGCCATGATCCGACAAGGACACCCTTCTCCACCTTCAATTTTCCAGGGGAATGCTCCAATGATGCAGCGTTTGTTCAAGACCGCCTCGATGTCTCCGCCGACATTTTCTGCGTGAATGCATCCGGCAGGGAAGGCGAGGTGGTGCATGGGGAATAAGTCCTCTTTGATTACCCTCCCAGAGAGATGGTGCACATACTCATATTCACCGAAGTATTCAAAGCATGTCATGCCGACATGCTCTTCAAAGCGCTTAGCGATATCGGGGCGCATATGTCGAATAGTGGTGTTCATCGGGTGGTCACCGCTACCTGCGTCAATGCCCCACCAGGCGATCTCCATATCCATCATCCAGCGAGCTAATTCAATTCCACCGCCTGGGTGCATACAGAAATATCGCACAAGATCCTGCTGTGGCTGACCGGTGTAGTACTTGTGCCAACCAGTGTGCACAATGATGATGTCGCCCTTCTTAACCTCCACCTTGGACAGAATGTGTTCTGGTGTGATGACATCCCAGTCGCTGAGAACATCAGACAAATCGACAACAACGCCCTCGTGAATAAGTTTGGTCAAAGGTAGCGAAGCCATGTCAGCGCCGCCGTCAGCAGCATGGATCGGTCCATCAAGGTGCGTCCCTGTGTGCAGAGAAGTTTCAATTCGCTGTGACACGATTCGGTTTGTTTGAAGTGTCTGCGTGTAATAAATCTTGCATCCTGGGTAGCCGACCCAACCTGGCGTGTGCATTCCCCAATTGTGGGACAGGTCAACAATCTGCATAACTAACTCCTTTTTCTCTTAGCGCATTACTCGGAGGGAAGCGACGTCGGGAACGACGGCGCCAGCATGGTTTGTACGGGCAGCTTCAACGAGGTAGTAAGCAAGGACGAGATCCTGCTCCACACTCCCCACTGACTTAAAAATTGTTAGTCCGCTAGCCGCCGGTTCCTCTGCGAGATAACGACCCAGCAGTATCGCTGACGAAGGATCCCAACCTAGTGCCGTGGCCTCGATGCAATCACCGGACTCGTGAGTGGCATCAGGTGTATCGACAATTGTCTGAGTTGCAGCCAGGAAGACATCTCCGAAGAGCTCGCGGTGAACCGGCTGCGTCGATCCAATTGCAGCAATCATCCCTACATTGCCTACTTGACCTGCCGTCAGAAACGGCTGGTTGTGGGATGAGGTCGCCACATAGAGCACATCGCATTCAGCCACTACGTCATCTTGGGTTGACCGTGCAACAACTTGGATGCCGAGTTCGTCGGACATCTCCTCGGCGAATGCCTCGCGGTTCGCAGCCGTTGGACTAAAGACCGATGCAGATGAAACGTCCACGGAGCCTGCAATCGCTCGCAAACCCTCACGAGCTTCCTCGCCAGATCCAATCAAGCCCACACGGATCGGGCGGCTGTTAGCCCAATGGCGAATAGCGACCGCCGCGGTTGCTGCCGTGCGAAGACTTGTGATGCGTCGTCCATCAACGACGCCGAGGATCTCTCCCGTAGATTCACGATATAGGTGAACGTGATAACGAACATCTTGCCCGACACGGTGAAACTCTTTGTACCCGAGAAGATCAAGATCTGTCACCATTCCGGCGAGTACTCGCATCCAGGCAACCGGGCCATTCACCTGTACGCGCCCAGTCACGATGTTGCCACGAGTCAGAAGAAGTGCAGCTTCCTCTGCCGCAGCCAAAGCCACAGGGACCGTAGCAAGACGATCAACTTCGTCACCGTTTACTAGGAGCATTGAGCCGTATTCACTCATTCGGGATTCCTTCCACTGTAGAAGAGCGCGTCGTCATCGCCGGTCACATCGAGTCCTGAAGCTACGGCCGCATTACGCAAGATCGCCATCTGTGCCGCACTGATTCGCATGTGCGGCTGCCTAATTGGTCCCCCATTGAAACCGTTTAGCCACCCCTGATATTTCCAATGCATTCGTGGAACAAGCCCGCTATTTGCAACCAAAGGCGTGCACACCGTTGAGTGCGCCCGACGAGCAGGGGCGACACGCCAGTACAGATCCATTCCCTCATTCCACGTCGCAGGGTCACTGAGAAGGGCGAGCATCTTGGGGACTACAGGCCCCATCCATTCATAGTTTGAGGTTCCCATGAAACGCATGCCGTAATTAGCAATCCAAGCTGGCGCGTTAAATTCGAGTGGGTCGGTCACCACAACTTCCTCATTGAACCGCTCAAAAACTGCCGCTATGCCGCCAACGCCAGGGCCTCCGACCTCATTTTTGATCGCTACAACCTGCGGAATCTCGTCCACCATCTGCTCGAGAAGGAACATAGGGAAGCCCGCGGCGTGCAACCGACCAAAGTTCCACTGGTCCATGGCGAAAACGATCATGCCGATACCGGATTCGTCCGCGATGCGCTTTGTGAAACCGAATACGTCATCATGCGACGTCGGATTGAAATACAGGGGATATGAAGGCATGACGAGGTCTACTCCTGCTTCTGCACCCATTACTGCCGCTGCGACCGTACTCTGCAGCGTTGGTTCTGAAGCCTGCAAAACAGTCACCAATTGGTCGCCCGCCTCATCAATTACGATGCGGGTGAATTCCGCGAATTCGGCCGGTGTCGTCCCACACTCTGAGACGATCAAAACGCCGGACATGCCCAACTCGATTTCACGACGAACATCAAAGCGAATAGCTTCCTCATTCAGCGACTCGAGTGAAGAAGTAAAGGTCGGCTGAATGCAGCCGCAGCAACCGGTCAAAGATTCCAAAGCCCAACTGCGAGCATCACCCTTGTTGTACTTGGTCGTCATGAAGACGTCTCCCATCGTGCGAATAAGGCAAGTTCCCCTGCAGCCGTAATTGCCTCTTCAAGACCCACTGACAATGGTGCCGGCAGTTCAAGTTCATCTAGTATCTGACTCACAACCATTGTCGTATGTTCGTCACCGACCACAAGGACGGCACATAGTGGCACCGTTCTCAGCAAAGTCTTCGCGATGATGCCAAGATCCTCGGCATCTCGAGGGTCTTCGGCGACCAGGCATACAAACTGAGGGGTTCCCATTACTTGTAATTGGTGAGCTAGCGCGTGCGAGGTAGCGGCTTCATCTTGTGCATCGACCAAAAGCGTAGTTCCGCCAACCTCGAGAACTTGCGGGACAGCTGCAACGAGTTCCTCACGATCGCTCCACACGAGGGTGACTTCTCCAGGCACGACCTGCGAAAGCGCCACGAGTGCCTCAAGCCCACCTCCACAAGGTCTGCCAACAACGAGTGGTGTCATGACGCACCTGTTTCAGGTCCTAGCGGATTTTCCAGAGCCATCCCAACTTCAATTGCGTCTGACCACGTCAATGCCTCGAGTGCTATTGCATCAAGGCGAACAGTGGACTGCTTCCCCATGGAACGGATCTGCAACCGCTCTCCGTTTCGGGTTGCTACCTTGCGGACCTCTACGGATGCGAATTCATTCGAGATGATTATCCGCACTGTGTCCTCGGTAACCCCAGAATTGTTCACATTGTTCTCGTTCACAACATGATCCGAAGCTGGGGGAAATCAATCACAACTTGGTCAAGAACGACCCAACGTCGGGACAGTCGGTAACCATCGGCCACCACACTTATGGCATCAGTTCGTTCACCCGTAAGGAACTTAGGAGCATCAGATTGGCGCGTACCGACAAGCATCACATTACTGCGTACATCGAGGACTTTCGGATCATCGGTTCGACGGACCCGGATATTGCTCACGAAATGGCGAAATCTAACCGGTGGGTTCTCCGCCCAAGACAATTCGTAAAGGTCAAGATCAAGACGACGAAACCATTGCGACTCAAGAGACCACTTAGATTCATCAATTAACATTGAACGCGAATCGAAGTGTGGTGAGAAGGGGTTATCGGGCGTTCGGGGAACCGGTACCTGATACGTGAATTCGTCATCGACCAAAGAGAGCCACGTTGCAAAATCACGTGAATCAATGGCCTCAGCCTCGTGTGCGAGAAAAGCAGCCACAGCAGCATGCTCTTCGGGCGAAGCCCACACCTGGGAAATTTCCGCGAAAGGTGGCGCAAAATTCGAAGTCACGAGACAACCTCGTTTTCGCCCATCATCACAGCCCATTGTCTGTGGAACGCACGAAGTGTCTTCTCCGTCTTGTCGCCATCGACGGAATCTCCAGGCCAGCCAACTTCGCTTGGAGTCTTTGGATTCTGCAAACCACCAAGGTAGGTGATTGGCTTATCACGAGCAATTTCGCCAACAGAAGCTTCAGAAATACCTACAAAATTTTCAGTGTCATCAATTTCGAACATACCTGAAGGACCATTCGTTCTCAAATATGCTTGTGCCGATAATCGCCGCCACTTTTGATCCGCATTGCGTGGTTGTAGCAAGAACCATAATTGTTCACAATGTGTTGCAGAGATTGGATATCGAACAGTAATCCGAAAGTAGCGGGCATGAAGGCCCGGGCCGTCGACATTTGTCTTGAAATTCTCAATGAAAGACATATTCGGGAATACGGACCCGTGACATACAGACAACGCAGACATGACCTGTTGCTGCCCCGGACTGAGGTTGCGGTCAAACTGCTCCCACATCTCTTCGGGGTATCCCCAATACTGATTACTGTCAATCTCCACTGGAAGACGCTGAACCCGAATGGTGTGGCCATTGCCGCAATCGACCGTGCGCCCGGTAAAGCGCGGCGTCACCACATCGGTGAGTTTCTCTAGATCCTTGGGTGTGGCAAAAAGTCCCAGTTCAACGGCTGTGGCGTGTGTGACCATCGTGTGGTAACCGTCTCCGGAAAGGTTCTCACCTTCGGTCTTCCAGTTTGCTTTCACAATATTGCGGACAGGAGTTCCGACCACTTCAAGTCCATCGTCAAATTTACCCATGATTGCTTCCAGATACCAGGTCAGATCGCCCAAGTACTCGCGAAGAGGAACAGCGTCTTGATCCCACGTTGCGAATATCATGCCGAGAAACGTGTCGACGTGTGCGGGCGAGAAAAGCTCTAATTCGGATTTGTCGATTCCATCAGGGCCATACACATCAGGTTGGTACGTCACTCCCCGAAGTACCCCGGTGTTTGCGTAGGTCCACCCATGGTAGCTGCACCTAAAATGCGAGGTATTCCCTTCATCCGCGCGACATAAGGGCACACCTCTGTGCCGACAGGTATTTAGAAAGACTCGAATGACACCATCTTCACTACGCACAACAATCACACGGTCGCGGCCCATCCGGCGCTGCACGTAATCGCCTGGCTCAGGGATCTCACTATCGTGGGCGAGGAACTGCCACGAGTGTTTAAAAACGCGCTCCAACTCACGGGCAAAGACTTCTTCGTCGCCCCACGTCCTACGCAGAACGGAAACGGGCCCGTCAGGCTCAATCACGTTTGTCTCCACTTCTTTACGTAGTTCGCACGACATTATGGCAGAATTGTCTTCTGTATGACAGAATAAAGCAACTATTGAGCGGAGGACGATGATCAAGCACGGTGATCTGCCATGGTTGGCGCCGACAGAGCTAGGATCAGATGCTACCGCCGTCTACAACTCCATCGCGGGTGGGCCGCGGGCCGCGGGACCGCAACACTTCCAGTTAACCGACTCGAATGGGCGCCTAGAAGGTCCATTCAATGCCATGGTGGTCGCACCTGCTATCGGAGGCCCACTCCAAGAACTTGGATCAGCAATCCGTTACCGCACTCTTTTGACCGACCGTGCTCGGGAGGTTGCCATCCTCACTCTCGCCGCCGAACTTGCCAGCGATTTTGAGTGGTACGCACACGCACCTATTGCACGGGCCTGCGGAATCTCGGACACGGACATCGACGCGATTCGTCTGGGGAACGAACCGCAGGGACTCGACACGACTGAAGCTCTGGTCTTACAAGTGACACGTTCCCTCGTTAGGAACCGCGATGTCACACCGCTACTCGCCGAAGAGTGTCATACTGTATTTGGATCCGATGGGTTCGTGGAACTTGTCGTACTGGTGGGCTACTACCAGACGCTTGACCTCACACTCCGTGTGTTCAACACTCCACTCCCTGAAGGAGTGAAGCGACCATTTTAGAAAGTGAAGTCCAATGATCGCTAAAGTCAAGGCGAGCGACACCCCGGTGGATCTCGTGTTGCCGCGAATCAGGACTGCCTCCCTCGCGGACCAGACGACGAGTGCGCTTCTAGATGCAATCTTGGAACGCAGGTTCCCCGGCGACCGACTTCCCTCTGAGCCCGAATTAGCAGAGATGCTGAATGTCAGCCGAACCACATTGCGTGCGGCACTTCAGTCGTTAGAGCGCCTCGGCATGGTGAGTCGCGCACCGGGTCGTGGCACGGTAATTCGTACGCACGTCGGACGCGAGAGCATCATCTTGCAGCGCCTCATTGGTTTTAGAGCAATGCTGAAAGCTGCCTATAAAGATGTACAAGTGGTCGGCAATTACCACCGAGAGGAAAGCTCGGGACCCGATGCGACTCGAGCGTTGAAACTTACCAAAGACACACCAGTAGTAACGACGTCAAAGACTTTTTTTGCCGACGGGCAAGTGGCCCTACACATCGAAGACGAGATTCCCTTCTCATATGTCTCAGCTGCAACCCAAGAGGCCCTAGGTGACGGTCAGGGATACAACTTCAATGATTCCATCTTTGCTTTTAGCCAAACATGGCCAGGGCGAACAATTGATCATGTCGTAGTTGAAATTGTGCCGGTGGTCGTCCCTGATACCGAAGACTTCCCTTTGAACCTGGCGCCGGGAACGCCTTACATCATGCTCCTAGAGACGCACTACACCGCTCAAGGTGAACCGGTCGCCTTCTCGCAAGTGCACGTTGACGATCACTACATCAGGTTTCATGTTGTCCGACATAACTAGAGGTACCGCCGTAGTCACCGGCGCGGCTCAAGGTCTTGGTCGAACCTTTGCTGAAGCACTCGCGGCAAGCGGCCACGCTATAGCGATGCTCGATCTAGTCGAATGTGACATGACCCTCGATGCGATTGAACGCAATGGGGGCGTGGGGATCTCATTTGTTGGTGATGCTGCGGATCCCGCCGACGTCAGTGCATTTCGTGACGTGGTCCAGGACCGACTCCCGCCAGTGCGGGTGCTCGTAAACAATGCTGGCATTTCACCTTATTTGCCATTTTCAGAGACCTCGATCGACGATTGGCACCGCGTCATGCGGGTTAACCTGGACAGTGCCTTTCTTCTCACACAAGCTTTTCTCGATAACCTCATCACGAGCGGGGCTGGACGCGTAGTCAACCTGACATCTACCGTTGTTTGGGACATGCAAGTTAAGAACATGAGCGCATACGTCACTTCCAAAGCCGCTCTCGTTGGGTTCACGCGTGCTCTCGCCAGCGAACTGGGTGTTCACAACATCACCGTCAACTGCATCGCTCCGGGGATTGTGCTCACTCCTGATATCGAAGAGCGGGTGAGCACCGAGAGTCTCGAGGCGTATCGGGAGCGCCAGGCCATCAAATCACTGGCCCGACCAAGTGATCTCGTCTCGGCACTCGAGTTCTTGATAAGTGAATCTTCTGGTCAAGTCACCGCAACGGTGTTGCCGGTTAATGGGGGGCGGGTTTCCTGGTGACGGTAAACCGGATGGGGATTCGGGGAATCGACCATATCGGGATCACGGTCCCAAACCTTAATGAGGCAATCGAATTCTTCACTCGGATTTTTGGCGCAAGGGTGCTCGTTCGCCACCCACCATACATACCGAATCCAGAAATAAATGTGAAGAATTTTGCCCGGCATCCCGAGACCGCGGTCAATGGAATTGCACTGATCGAAATTGCGGGGAGCTTGCTTGAGCTTCTGGAATACGACGCTCCAGACAAGCGTGAGGAATTCCCGCGGACATCGGATTCTGGGGGACACCATGTGGCGTTCTATGTTGAAGACATGGACGGGGCCCTAGATCAATTCCGGGATGCTGGGGTCGAAATTTTGGGGGAACCGCTCCCTTTCGCCGGCGACGAATCAGGACCGCGAGCGCGCTTTGTCTACACCCGTGCCCCGTGGGGACTATTCATCGAATTGGTGACCTACCCAGAGGGCAAGACCTACCAACACCGCTGAGCGAACATTTTTTAGTGGTCTTGTTAGTGGGTTTTTGATGTATTGCAATTTACCAAATCACTTGTGCTGGCCTTTCCGCTCGGATACGCTCACACGAACCTTGTAATACAAAACTCAATGTCCCTTGGAGGCACAATGACCCACCCATCAAACCGAATTTCCCGAAAGTGGATTCCCTTAGCAATCGCCGCGGTAGCCAGTCTCGTTCTGACCGCCTGCGGTGGCTCGTCAGATTCGTCATCCAGCACTGGCAGCTCCGAAGGAGTCACTCCTGTTTCACTGACCGCTGTGATTGCCGCTCCCAGCGGAATTGCGTTCTATCCCCCCATCGTGGCACAAGCTAATGGATACTTCGACGGTGCAATCGACCTGACCGTTGAAGCCGCAGACGGTTCCGGAGCCGGAATGCAACAACTCCTCTCGGGTCAAGCAGATATTTGCATCTGCAGCCCTGGCCCCGCGCTAAAGGCGGTCGAGGAAGGTGCGGACTTAGTCTCGGTTTACACCCTGTACCAATCTGACGTATTCGCTTTGCAGACAACACCAGACTCAGGAGTCACCACGGCAGAAGATCTGCGAGGTAAGGTCATTGGCGTCGACTCCCTTGGCGCCGGTGCGGAGTCCTGGCTGGTGCCGCTCATGTCCGCACAAGGCCTTGAGCCAGGCGTCGACTATGAAATCCTCGCGACCGGCCCAGGTGCTGCGCCCCTGACAGCTTTCGAGCGTGGCGAGATTCAAGCCTATGCGGCAGCCTTTATCGACACAGCGGTTCTGCGACTTCGCGGCGCGGAACTTATCCAGGTCGAACTCCCCGGTTCAGAGATTTTCTTTGACGCGGTCTACGTAATGAAAAAAGAATTCGTCGATGCAAATCCTGATGTGATTAAGGCTTTGGGACGTGGAAGCGCTATGGCGACAGTTTTCGGAGAATCTAATCCCAAGGCTGTTCTCGACATCATTGGTGCGCAATATCCTGACGAAGTCACCGATATGCCGTTTGCGGAGGCACTGTTAGCTGAGACACAATCCCTATATGCACTCCCGTCATCAGCTGATGGGCAGTGGGGCTATTCAGTTCCGCAACGTCACGATGCCCTCATTGCGGCTTTCGTAAGTCAGGGTTACCTCACTAAGCCTGTATCTTCGGACTTCTTCGACAACGAATTTGTCCCTGACTACAACCAGTTCGATTCAGCGTCTCTAAGTTGAGCGTTATGGACTCCCCCGCAGTCAACGTCGAAGGCGTCACCAAAATCTTCAATACGAAGTCAGGTGACGTCACGGCATTGCAAGACATTTCTGTAACTCTTGTCGCGGGGGAGTTCATTTCTCTTATTGGTCCCTCTGGATGTGGAAAATCCACGCTGCTGAATATCATCGGTGGACTCACATCAGCCACCTCAGGAAAGGTATTGGTACACGGAGCGCCTGTCACGGCTCCGCCAGAAGAGGCTGGCATGATGTTCCAGAAGCCTGTACTTCTCGAGTGGCGCACAATTCTCAACAATGTTCTCCTACCCATCGAATTAAAGAGCGGGAAACGCGAGTCAGCAAGGCACGTTGACAAAGCCATGGAGTTGCTCTCCGCAGTCGGACTCGCCGATTTCTCAGGAAAGTACCCGCACGAACTATCCGGTGGAATGCAACAACGTGCCGCTATTTGTCGAATGCTCATCAGCGACCCTCAATTGCTCCTTCTCGATGAACCTTTCGGCGCACTTGATGAGCTAACGCGTGAGCAGTTAAATCTACAGCTCGATCGCATTGTGGAAGGTGTGCATAAAACAGCAATACTCGTTACACATAGCATCTCTGAAGGCACATTCCTGTCCGACCGCGTTCTTGTTATGAGCGCCAGACCCGGCCGTGTCATTGGCGTGGTGAATGTCGACCTGCCTCGACCACGAACACTTGACATGATGCAGACCGGGGAGTTTCTCGACCTCACCAACAGGGTTCGCGCACTTCTTGAATCCGGACATGACTTCGGCGAAGAAAGGATTTCCGCGTGAACTCCCAACCTGACACGATGGAGTCCACGAAGCTTGCCGATCGACGATCAATTTGGGAGCGGATACCCCGCTGGCTCTCTCTGTCCGGTTTCTTGATAGCCGTACTCGTGCTGTGGCAACTCCTGGCCAATTCGGGTTGGGTCTCTCCATTCATCCTGCCCACACCCGCTTCAGTCTTTGATGCGCTGCTTTCATTCTGTATCTCGGTCATTGAGGGTGGCGCACTTCGTCAGGCTCTCTTGATCACTGTCGTAGAGGCCCTTCTCGCTTTCGTGCTTGCAGTGATACTCGGGGTCGGCTTTGGATTCATTGTCGCAGAGTCCTCATTTGGCCGAATCGTCTTGCTTCCCTTCCTTGTTGCCTTGAATGCGGCTCCCAAGGTTGTTTTTGCCCCAGTGTTTATCGCTGCGCTGGGATTTGGGATTGGTTCAAAAGTCGCGCTCGGCGCCTTCATCGCCTTCTTTCCACTCTTGGTAGACACGGCTGCTGGCCTTGCCACGACCGATCGTGACAAGGCGCAACTATTTCGTTCCCTGCGTGCTTCGAGAACACAAACATTGCGCATGTTGCAATTACCTTCATCCCTTCCATTCATCTTTGCGGGGATGAAGACAGCATCGGTATTGGCCGTCGTGGGAGTAGTTATCGGAGAGTTTCTTGGTGGTGGACGAGGACTAGGCCAACAGACAAAGATCGCTGGTGATCTGCTAGCCACCGATCGCGTTTACGCCTACGGATTTGTCCTTGCAGTCTTGGGCTATCTCTTCTTCGCGGCAGTTTCGTTTGCTGAGCGACGAATTGTTTTCTGGCAACGGCCCCATGGAACTACCACAGGGGGTTAGAGTCTTTCTCCAATTATTCAGCAGCGCGTGGCGCCAGAGGAGCAAGCCAGCGAAGCACTCGGCTGCGACCGGTTGGCGGAAGATGACGGACCGTACCTACAAGAAGTCGATATCGCCAGCCCGGTATGGATACTGACCGACCCAACTCGAGGTCAGCAAAGGCGGCTCGAGCCACTTCGCCCGCTGAAAGCCACATCCATGGGCGAACACCGCTCGCATCGATCCCACTCTGTTCGTGAAATTCCGTTCTTGTGAACCCGGGGATGAGAGTCAGCACTTGAACGCCATGGGATTTACACTGCACGGCAAGTCCTTGTGTGGCTGCCAGTACCCATGTCTTTGATGCAGCATAGGTTCCAGCAGACCAGTAAGCCGCGGTTGAAGATACGTTCATGATGACACCAGAACCTCTCGCGCAAAACACTTCTGCTGCAACCTGAGACAGCTCAAGTACTGCTTCGACGTTGAGTGTGAGCATGAGTTTTTCATCGTCAAGAGGACCAAAGGGATACGAGTACGTGGTTCCCATACCTGCTGCATTGATAATTCCTGTACACGGCAATGCTTCGTCACGGAGTCGCGCAACGACGATGTCTATCCCTTCACGATGTGAGAGATCAGCAACGAGGATTTCGTGGTCGCCGGGTGACAGGTCCGACACAACGCTTGTGAGTCGATCACGATCCCTGCCGACGAGTACGACATTCCAGCCAGAAAGGGCGCCCTGCACTGCTAACGCCCTTCCGATACCCGATGAGGCGCCCGTAACAACCATTCGGCGAGAGGTCACCGAACCACCAAACCGCCATCGGGGCGAATGATTTGACCCGTCATACCTCGAGCTGCGGACGAAGCGAGCCATACAAAGATTTGCGCAACTTCATCAGGCTCAAGCACCGTTCCTAGTGGGTTGCGGGAAGCGACAAGGTCCCGTTTGGCTTGCGCATCTGCAAACAGGGGCCTGCCGCCATCTTTATCGACGGCGCGCAGACCGGTAATGACACCACCGGGCGCAACTCCATTAACCCGGACATCTGGGGCCAGATCCCGGGCAGCCCACATAAGAATTCCAACCTGGGCATGTTTAGCCGCGGTATAGGCGATTCCGGCCCCAGTTTGGCCAGATAGAAAAGAAGCGTCCGAGAGTGTGAGAAGTGCAACCCCCGACGCCGCTTTGAGATCCGCGGCCGCAGCGCGCAACGCAAGTACATATCCCACAACATCAACCTCTAGCACCGCGCGAAGACCTGACGAGAGTTCATCAACATCTGAGTGCAATCCAAGACCTCCATCGTGGATACCAGCATTCACGACCAGAACGTCGAGCCCGACCTCCCCGCTGGCAACTGCAACCGCTTGCTCATGAGATTGAAAATCTCGAACGTCGCCGATCACGCTCTCTGATGCAGCGGCAGATTCTGCTAGGTCAAGGGAGACCACGAAGTCTCCTTCGTCCTTAAATGCGCGCACGACTGCCAAGCCAATGCCTGAAGCGCCTCCCGTCACAAGTATGCGACGTGGGCGGTTGGGTTGGATCACAGATTTATTCCTCGCTACTCGAAGACAGATGGGCCGGCGTCACGAACTAGTTGCATTGTCGTGCAGCGGATCCCGCCACCGTACTTGATCACTTCGTCGTAGGGCACTTCGATCACTTCGACCCCCTTCTTTTCAAGCAGTTGCCGTGTGCGCGGAGCTCCACTTGACATCAGGACCACATTGGGCTCAATAGTAATGAGATTTGCTGCTGCCACAGACTCCATCTCCCCGCGATCGGCCTCAATGAGCTCGTAACCAATCGAGTGCAAGTACCTGAGTGTCTCAAAGTCACACCACGGCGGGTATACCAATGCAAGTCGACGGTCCAAAGGTGCAATCCACATATCAGCGTGCATCCATCCGAAAATCTCCGGATGATAGTTGTGCAAAGGCCCGGGTGATCGGGCGATCCAGACACGATAGCCAGCGCGCTCGAGCACCGGCCGAACTTGATCAATTCCCTCTTGATTACAGTCCTGGCTCAGCATTGCGATGATGAAGTCATCAGCCATCCGAGTGAATGCGCCGCCTTCACAGACTCCCTTGCCGTGCACTGTGAGCAGGATCGGGCAGTTGATGGACTGCAGGTACTGTGACACGTACCGCGAGCGGCCGCGCCAGTATGGAGCTCCCTCCCTGGCAATCACAGCTCCGCCATTTATCACGAAACCTGCGGCGGCCGACACTGCACGCTTGAGTGGGCCATAGGCTGACTTGGGACTTTCAGGGTATTTAAAAATGCGGACATCTATGCCGAGATCACGATAGGCCGCCATAAGTCCGGCATGCTGCTCTTGCATTAATTCAAGGTTCGGTAAATCTCCGCCATAAAGGAAGAACGCTCGCTCGAGGTCGTACTCGGCAAGAACCTCCACCGCCGTGGGAGTACTCATCGCTACCTGGCGTAATCGCCCGATTCCTTGCGCGCCCCACTTTTGACCCCAGACGGCTTCAATTTCATCGAGAAAATCAACCTCCTCGTGGTACCCGAGATACTGAGGTGGCGACCCGGACCGAAATGCAGGTATTGAATCAAAGTCAAAATTGGCCATGCGTTACTCCTTCGCCAGATTGTGCTCACACTACGGAGCATCGAACCGATAACGCCGCTCAAACGGCGATGTGGTGACGTCGGATTGACGCCACCACACCACACCTACGCTGAACTAACTTGGGCTAAGAGATTGGTGTCTTGCCCTTGATTTGATCGGCAGTCAAATTATTAACGTTCGATGAGTCAATGAAGAGACCATCGGTAACGACATAATGTGACTCAGGAAATGTGCCCTTAGCGGCTGCGATCGCTGTTTCAAGTGCGATCTGTCCCCACTTGTATGAAAGGTAGGAGAGAGTCAGGTCGTATGACCCTGCCTTGACCAATTCGATTGCATTCGGCTGTGCATCCCAACCCGCAGTGCAAATCGTCTTAGGATCGATGCCCTGGCCCTTAATTGCCTGCTCAACACCGACACCAATGTTGTCCGTGCTGCTCAAAATTCCAGTGGCATTGGGATTAGCCGTCAAAGCGGCGTTGGCAAGGTCGACAGCTTTTGCGGTTGAAAGATCCTCGTCAACAAGAGTCTGGACAACCTTGATACCAGGATTCTTTTCGAGCGAAGCATCCCAGCCCATTTGCTGAAGCTGCACGAATGAGATCTGTGGTGGCCCGGTAATGAGCACCAGTTCGCCCTCACCACCCATGCACTCGATGATGCGATCCATAGTCTGGGCCGCGTATCCGACCAAGTCGGGACCAACGAAACCAGTCTCGTACTCATCGGCGACCTTGTTCGCTGCAGAGAAGATCGGAATACCTGCCGCTGCTGCACTCTGGTAAGCAGGCACCATTGCGGCGGCATCAACAGGAGACGCGATAATTGCATCTACGCCGCTGGTGATCATGTTTTCGATCTGATTGGTCTGCTCCTCGGCGCTTCCGCCACCGTCAGCAAAGATGATTTCAACGCCCAACTCTGCCGCTAGGTCGTTAACGCCTTCGAGCATTTCAACGAACAACGGAATCTGCTGCGAATAGAAGCTTACCCCAATGGTGAGTGGCTCACCTTCAGAAGCGGCTTCCCCGGCTGATGATTCAGCAGCTACTGCCTCTTCAGAGACGGTAGCTTCAGCACTTGTTGCCTCGTCAGAACCGCTCGATGAGCAACCTGCAAGTACAAGAGTCATGGACAAGGCTGCAATTGAACCCGTCCATACCCTTCTATTTCTCATTCGATTCATACCTTTGACTCCTTCAACTAATTGGTTAATGCGTGTACACCGATGTTCAGTGAACTTGAAAGGTTCACCTCCTTCGCCTCAGAGCCTCAGAGGCTGCTGCGAGGACGAAGACTGTGCCGACCGCGACTTCCTTCAGCGCATAATCGACGCGCAAAATGTCGAGGCCGTTCTGTACGACACCGATCAGGAGGACGCCAAAGAACGTCCTGAGCATGGATCCCTCACCGCCAAGAAGTGATGTGCCACCGAGAATTACAGCAGCCGTCGCATAAAGGGTGAGTGTCGTACTAATGCTCGGTTGACCCGCTTGTACTCGAGCCGTGAGCAGAACTCCGGCAAGCCCTGCGCAGAGTCCAGCTATGACAAAATTTGTAATACGCACCCGAGAAACTGGAACGCCAGAGAGAAAAGCTGCTTCCCTATTGCCTCCTACGGCAAATGTTCGAAGGCCATGGTTGGTGAAATGCAGCACGATTCCGCCAATGAGGAACGTCGCAAGCATGAACCACACCAAACTCTGCAGACCGAGAAAATTCGTTGTTGCCAAGGCGGCGAAATCTTCCGGCAGTCCGGACACCGTGAGTCCATTAGTCAGCCACAGCGCAAGCCCGCCTGCGATAACTCCCACGCCTAGAGTCGCGATGAAAGCCGGTACTCGAAGGATTGCTGAAAGAAAACCATTGACCAATCCAATAAAAACCCCGCAACCAATACCAAGTGCAACGCCAAGGACCCAGTTGCCACCGAACCAATTCATGGTCGCTATGGCCGTGATGACCCCTGATACTGCAACATTTGCACCAATCGAAAGATCTAAATCTCCACTTATGATGACGAATGTCGCACCGACCGCCGCGATACCCAGAGTCGAGATCTGCAACAAGATCTGGGCGAGGTTGCGCGAGCTGAGAAAGACAGGTGAAGCCACAGACAAAATCACAAGCAAGATGATGATGATGGATGGAACGAAGGCTGCATCAAAAGGCACACGCAGCTTGCGCCGAGAGGAACGGTCTATTGCAGAGGTATCCATGCGTACTTCAGTCATTAAAAACTCCTTGTTTCTCATCACTATCGATCATGGCCGCCATAGCTTGCGCAAGTTGGCCTCGGGTAACAGGATGGTCGCTGCTGTTGACGAACTCAGCAACAACTTCACCAGAGTGAATTACATAAATGCGATGAGCAATGTCTCTTACTTCATCTAGGTCTGAACTTGAAAACAGGACAGCACCGCCAGACTTTGCAAACTCCACGAGGTACTCATGAATTTGTAAACGAGCACCTATATCCACGCCTTGGGATGGTTCCTGGATCACTAACAAAGTGGACCCACGAACCTGCCATCGGCTGAGTACTACTTTTTGCTGGTTTCCCCCGGAAAGTGAACCGACCGCCTGGTCCGGGGAACTCCACCGAATATCAAAAGTTGATTGACAGTTGTCAGCCGCCTTGCGAAAGGCGTCGCGATGCACGAAAGGCCCGCCGAAACGACTCAGCGATGGCAGTGCAATGTTCTCCGCGGCTGAGCGCTTCGCAATAATTCCTTGACCTTTACGGTCATCACTCACAAAGCCGATTCCTCTGCTCTGGGCATCGGAGGGACCATGCAATTCAAGGTCAGCGCCATCAAGATAGATTGATGCTCCCTTGGGTGTCGCTACTGCACCACCGGCAACTTTCATGATGTTCGGGACCCCAGAGCCGATAAGTCCAACGACAGCCACTAACTCCCGCTCGCACACTGATATGTCAATCTCAGTGGAACCCTCGCGCACCCTCAAACCTCGCAGTCGCATACGGACTTCGCCTGGCGCGTGGCCTGGACCTCGATGTTGCTCAACCGACCTACCCACAACGAGCTCTGACAGAGCCTCTCGAGAGAACTGGTCACGACTCAGAGTCCCTGCATATTCACCATCGCGAAGTGCAGTAGCTCGATTAGCCACTTCACTGATCTCCTGTAGGCGATGGGTTACCAGAATTATTCCCTTGCCATGCTCTCGAAGTCGATCAATCATTGAGAGAAGTCGATGCGTTTCCTTCGGTTCAAGCGCTGCCGTTGGTTCATCAAGGAACAGGTACTGTGGATCACTCTGAAGTGCGCGAGAGATCTCAACCAATTTTCGCTCTGCCGCATCTAGAGTGCGAACTTCACGTCGAGGATCGACATCAATACCGAAGTTCGCAAGAATTCCTTCGGCCTTTTCATTCATCCGGCGTCGCGATAGGAACCCGGCACGCGAGACGTCACCGACGGAAGCGGCACAAATGTTCTCCGCGACAGTTAACCTTGGGAAAAGTTGGAAATCTTGGTAGACCACGCCGATCCCAGCAGCCTGAGCTTCAAGTGGACTTCGAAAGTTGTGACTCCTTCCATCAACAACTATCTTCCCTGCATCCGGCACCATCGCACCCGTGAGAATCTTTACGAGGGTGCTCTTACCCGCACCGTTTTCTCCCAAGAGCGCATGCACTTCGCCGGCATTACACGTGAAATTCACAGATTTTAATGCAAGGGCATCGCCGAACGCCTTGGTTACTTGCTCAGCAACAAGCGCTTCAGAGTTACTCATTGATTAAGCCACCTATGCGGAGAAGTTCCCACAACCGCCCCGGCGACAATGGAGTTTCCAGAATCAGACCGGCGATTTCTGGCACGGCAGCCGCCACCGCATTCCCTATGGCAACTGGAGCGACAATGGTGCCTCCCTCTCCGACACCCTTCATGCCACCAGGAATGTGCGGAGCAGGTGTTACATAGTGATCCATCACGATGTCTGGAACATCGCTGGCAAGTGGGATGAGATAGTCAAGAAACGTCGTGCTATTCGGCTGACCATTCTCTTCGTAGAGAACCTTTTCAAAGAGCGCAATCCCCAACCCCTGGGCAACACCTCCCGCAATTTGGCCATCAACAATCTGTGGGTTCACAACAACTCCACTGTCGTGGGCGACCCAGTAACGCTCGATTTGGATCTGCCCTGTGTCAAGATTTACTGCCACTGCTGCCGCATGAGTCGCATACGGGTAACTGATGTTCGTGGGATCATGAACAAATTTGACTTCAAGATCCGGGGTCTCGCCTTCTGGCAACTTCCATCCCAGCCATGAATACTCAGCTAATTCCTCGAGGCTTATCCCGACCGATGAATCACCCTTGATGCACACTCGACCTTCTGTGATGACGAGGTCTTGGGCACTTGCTTCTAAACGATGTGCGGCAATTCGCAATATTTTCTCGCGAAGAGTGTTGGCTGCCCTGACAACCGCGCCACCTCCTACGGTCATTGACCTGCTGGCAATTGACCCTGCAGCGGAGTAGGGCGCCTGAGCCGTATCGCCGAGGTGAACACTTACTCTTCCCATTTCAACCCCGAGACAATCCGCCGCCAACTGCGCCAGGGTCGTTTCAATCCCCTGACCCATGCCCATGACGCCTGACGAGACGTAGACACTGCCATCGGGCTCCATCCGGACGATGGCGGTCTCATAGCCACCGAGGCGGAATCCCACAATCTCCTGCATCACACTTGGCCCTAAGCCCGTGAACTCAACATGGGTAGCGAAGCCAATTCCTCGTCGAATGCGCGGATTCGGGTCAACGATGGGGACGTGTTCCCGGACTCGATCTCTCACCATGGTCAAACTGCGGGCATAGTCTCCCGAGTCGTATTCCTGGAATGTCGGCGTCAGGTGAGGTAACTCCTCTGAGCTGATCACATTGCGAAGGCGAAGTTCCAATGGATCAACACCTAATTCTCGAGCTGCCTCATCAACTAGCCGCTCTCTGACCCACGCTGCCTCCTGCATGCCAAAGCCTCGATAGGCACCGGTTGGGGTCGTGTTGGTAAAGACACCCGAAATCTTCGCTCCAGCATTGACCACACGGTAGGGGCCCGGGAGCATGAGACCGGAAACCCTGAACGGGCCGGTTCCAACATTTGAGAAATGGGCACCTAAATTACCCGTCACCTTTGTGTGAATTGCCAGGAAGACGCCATCTTGCGTCATAGCGAGTCTGGCGTCATGAACCGCATCTCGGGCATGACAAGTTGCCGTGAAATGTTCGTTTCTGTCCTCAACCCATTTGACCGGAACACCCAAACGAATAGCTGCCAAGCAGACCATGACTTCGTCGGGGTACAGATGTTCCTTCGCTCCAAATCCTCCACCTACGTCACCGGAAATGATCCGGACCTGGTCAATTCTCAGGCGTAAGACATGGGCTAATTGGTCGCGGACGTGATGTGGGGTTTGGGTCGACATCCATACGGTCAGGGTCTCGGTGCCAACATTCCAATCAGCCAAAACGCCTCTAGTTTCCATGGGAATCGGTGCGATCCTCGGAATCCGCAGTCGTCGACTCACAATGATCGGTGCAGCGGCCATCGCCGCCTCCAGGACGTCAGGGTCATCACCGATATTGAAATCAACAGCAAGATTTGACCCATGATCCGGATAGAGCAGCGGAGCATCTGCTTCAAGAGCTGCCAATGAATCAGCCACTCCCGGAAACTGATCGATGGTCATCTCAACTAATTCGGCCGCATCTTCTGCCGCAGCCCTCGTCCTCGCCACGGTTATACCCAGCGGTTGACCTACATACCTCACGGTTTTGTCACCCATTGGAAGGCTCAGGTGCTGTTGATCAGGTGCGATCCAAACAAACGGAAGTGGCTCAGTAGAGGCTGCAATATCGTCCGGACCCAAAACGATGTCTGCAGGTGAATCGCCAGAATCAAAACTGATCAACCGGCCGTGCGCGACCGTGCTGCGGAGGATGAATGCATGTAACGTTCCTGGCAGAGAGATATCGTCTACGAACCGACCAGAGCCAGTCAGGAGTCTGGGGTCATTAACCCGTCGAACACTGGAACCAACAAGACTTGGTCGCTGGGCGTCAATTGATGCAGTCATGATTCATCCTTCGTTGCAAAGTAGGCATGAATCGCGGTGCGGATATTTTGGTAGCCAGTACACCTGCACAAATGGCCAGAGAGAACTTCATCGCAAATGGCTTCTGCGGATGCACCTGAGCGCGCCTCGCCTTCAATCGACATGAGAATTCCCGGTGTGCAAAAACCACATTGCAGACCATGCTCGCGCCACATGGCATCTTGAAGTGGGCTAAGTGAGCCCTGGCTTCCCAATCCTTCAACCGTCTCGATGTTAGCGCCGTCCACCTGCACCGCCAAGAGGAGGCAGGACCGGACCGACTGACTATCGACAAGAATCGTGCACGAGCCACAGACACCATGCTCACAGGCAACGTGTGTGCCAGTGAGCCCCAAATCATCTCTCAAAAAAGTCGACAGGAGTGTGCGCACCTCAACTTCTCGCGCAACCTGAACTCCATTTACGACGAAATTGATTGCCATCACAGTTTGCGGCGCGTTCATCGTGGCTCCAATGCAAAGTTACCCAGAATTCGATTGATGAGTGTTCCAACGAGCCACTTGCGGTACTCAGAAGATGCGTGCGCATCACCATTTGCGTGCAGCTCTTCGCGGCCGATTTTGCTGAGTTCCTTGATCAATGTTTCATCAAGCTCTCTACCTATGGATGCTTGCGCAGCCTCATTCAGCACGACCGGTCGGTCAGATACGCCTACAGCAACAATTCTCATTTCGCGAACGACACCATCAACGATCTGCACCCCCGCACAAATTCCGGCAAGGGGGTAGTCACCGTGGCGCGGCGCCACCTCGTCGTACGCGAAAGTCCACCCAGTCCGAAGAGGGAATCGCACATCGACGACCATTTCATCGGCCTCTCGGGAGTTGGTAAACGTAGACACGATGAAGTCGTTCCAACCAACACTTCTCTCACCTCGGATAGACCTCAAGGTGACACTTCCTTCGAGGGCTGCCAAGACTCCAGGCAATTCAGAAGATGGGTCGGCATGGGAAATGTTGCCACCGATGGTCGTTCGATTACGAATTTGCGGATGGCCAATAAATGCTGTCGCTCGGGATAGTGCGGGCAACGAGCCGGTGACCGTAGAGTTAGTGACTACATCAACGGCACGCGTCATGGCCCCAATTCGCAGTTCACCGCCGACAAGGTCGATACCAGCCAGGCCCGTAACCCGGTTGAGATCAATCAACACCTCAGGCCGAGCCAAGCGCAGATTCATGAGGGGGATCAGACTCTGCCCACCGGCCAGAAGGGTCGCTTCATCACCGAACTCCGACAGATTCTGAAGCACTTCATCCAACGAGATCGCCGAAACGTACCGGAAAGCTCCTGGTCTCATCTCGTCTCCTGATCTTGGGGGTGCTGCAGAATATGGAGAACACTGCCTTCTGTATGACAAATAGTCAAGCAGATCGAATATTTGTTGCTGTTTAGTTACCAGAGGCCTCGTTTGGAGCTCCGTTTTCGAGCGGGAGTCGTGTGGCCATCGTCCTGGTTTCAAGGAACTCCTCCATGCCGGCAACGCCCCACTCTCGTCCTATTCCACTTCGCCGCATGCCACCGAAGGGCATTTCGGCAGATGTAAACTGACCACCGTTTATTCCCACCATCCCGGCCCGAATGCGTCTGCCAACCTGTTCCGCTCTCTCTGCTGACGCTCCCCACACATAAGCAGCCAGGCCAAATTCGGTGTCATTGGCCAACTCGATCGCGTGTTCAACGGATGTGTAGGGCGTCATAACAACTACCGGGCCAAAAATCTCCTGCCGGGCAGCTTCACAGGCTCCATCGAGATCCGCGATCAGTGTTGGTTCCATGAAGTAACCGGGTCCGGGGATCGCATTTCCTCCATAGACAATCCGAGCTCCTTGATCAGCAGATCGACTGACAATTCCCAAAACTTCGTTGCGGCGCTCTGAACTGATGAGTGGGCCCAAGAATGTATCTGGCGACCAGGGATCCCCCCAATGAACCGCTTTCAGGCCCTCAACCGCAAAATCCAAACACTGTTCAAATTGCTCAATCGGCACCAACATTCGGCTCGGCATGATGCAACTTTGCCCAGCGTTAAACATGGCAATTCCTGCGGCAAATGGAAGGACCGCAGCCGCGTCTACGTCAGGAAGGAAGACTGAAGGGGATTTGCCGCCTAGTTCGAGGCATACCTTGGTGAGCTTCGAGCTCGCCGCACGCATGACAGCCTCACCCGTCTGAGTAGAACCGGTGAAGGCGATGGCATCGACGTCAGGAGACGATGTGAGAACTTGGGCAGTCTCCATCCTGGCTGATGGAAGAACTGCAACGATACCAGCAGGAATATCAGTTTCCTCAACAATGATGCGGCCCAGGATCGTGGCACACCATGGGGCCAAGGGCGAAGGCTTAAGGATGATTGCGTTCCCGCCCGCCAAGGCTCCACCAACTTTCGCAAGCATGAGCTCCACCGGAAGATTCCACGGTGTGATTGCTGCAACGAGACCCACTGGCTCACGCCAGAGCTGCCGGTGAAGCACCGCTCCGAACGTTGGCAGGTCGCCCAACGGATCAGTGAACTCGTAGGTCTCAAGGAGTTCCGAGTAAAAGGCAAGTTTCGTCACCGCAAAGTCAAACTGATCGGCAAAGGTCATTCGCGCAGGACATCCGATCTCTGTGACGAGAGCGGTTCGGAAATCAGACGCGTTGCGTTCAAGTGCCGAGCACAATTGGCGTAAACATTGTGCTCTAAATGCCGAGTCCGAAGACCACGTTGTACTGCTCAATGCTCGCCGAGCTGCAGCCACGGCGGCCTGTGCGTCATCAGGCGAAGCATCGGCAACCACACCCACTTGTTCACCCGTGGCAGGGTTCATGTTGATGAGTAGTCCTCCATCGGAAGATGGTCGCAGCTCTCCGGCGACCATCAATCGGGATTCCATCCGGTCTAGGCCAACCGGGGCTACGGCACTGACATCGAAAGGACCCAATACGTCAAGCAAATTGCGGGAAAGATCGCTCACGTTGCAGATCTCGCATCTTCGAGTCGAAACAAAGCTTGCGCGTTAGCACCCAGCACAGCGTGACGCGCATCTTCCGCTAACCCAAGTTCATCTACCATCGCCAAGTGGCGAGACATTGGGAAAGGCACTGGCGGTCCATCGCTACCGAAGCACAACCGGTCAGCACCCACCGTCGCCAATGCAAGCCGCAGTGGATCAGATCCATATACGACCGTGTCGAGCCAAAGCCGACGCACATAGTCTTTTGGTGGACGGGCGAGTCGAACCTCGCCCCACGGGCCAAGCGGGGCGTAGTCACGTAGTTCGTGTCCAAAGTCCAACCGATCAGCAATCATGCAGATAGCTCCACCTGCATGGGAACACAAAATATTAAGACTCTCATGGCGTTCGAGAACACCGGTTAAAATAGCCCGTGCAAGAGTTACTGTCGTATCGAGCGGCCTTCCGCACACCTCACTCATCCTGTATTCACCCATCAGCTCCTGCCCAATGACAGTTCCGCCAGGATGGATGAAAACCGGTACATCCAATTCAGTGACCGTCACCCAGAATTCATCGGGCACCGTGTCCAAGTAGTGCCCTTGATCACTCGTCGGAACTGCAAGACCGACGAGTCCTAGCTCGGATATGGCTCGGCGGGCCTCTGCAATGTGCTCATCGCCGCGCCAAGGAACCACGGTACCCAATCCAATAAGCCGGCCATTCGTTTGTGCACGAAGTCCTGCAGCAAAATCGTTGTATTCCCGCACCTTGGCGATGTCACACACGTCAAGATCTCCGTACCAAATGTGTGGATCCGAGACGATGGCGACATCTACACCACCCGCATCGAGTCGCGCTATTAAACCTTCAACATCGAACATGTCATCGGGCATGCGGCCAGCACTTGCCCAACTTAAAGGGTAGAGGTGAGCGTGCACATCAACAATCATGATTGTCCTCCTGGTTGAGATCTCCTCCTGCTTGAGATCGCTGCAGTGCCGCTGCAATGCTTCGCTCGAGAAGTACAGTTGCAGCTTGCACTTTCCACTCGTTTGCCTCGAGCGGATGAGCGCGGCGACACCACGACTCGGAAGCTGCACTTACATTTACGGCATTGAATTTGCGTCCCACCAGCAGGTGCTCGGCATCACGTACCCGGTACGGAACAGGCGCCATTGCTCCAAGCACCACTCGGGCATCGGTAACCAACCCGTCAGCATCTGTCGCTACCGACACGGCTGCTGAAATCATGGCAAAATCACCTTGACCCCGGTTCAATTTTCGGTAATCGTGGCCTGAGAACTGGTTGGTCTCAACAACGACGGAACGCAGGTACTCCCCATGCCCAAGCCGCACCTCACCAGGTCCGCTATAGAAATCAGCAACAGCCACCGAACGCTTGCGGTCCCCGCCAGCAATTTCAATTGTCGCGTCGAGAGCGCTCAAAATAGTTGATAGATCAGATGGTGTAACCGATTGGCAGCGGTGACTGTCGATCACAGAGTGATAGAAGCGATGGTCTCCTGTGACCGCATAACAGGGACATGAAATGCCACCTCTTTTGTAACACATGAAATCATTCCTAAGGAACCAGCAACGATTTTGCTGGCAAAGGTTGCCTCCGACAGTAGCCATGAGCCGGATCTGTTCCGTTGCAATTTCATTGATTGCACCATGTAAAACAGGTAACCGGAACTCCGACCAACTCGCCAAGTCAGAGAGGGTTACGGCTGCACCAACTAAAACCGCCGAGCCACGCTCCTCAATTCTCCCCACAGTGGGAACTGTCATGATGTCAACCATGACCGACGGCTGGACGATGCCCTGTCGTCGTGCAGGCATGAGGTCGGTACCTCCTGCGATAACTCGTGTACCGGGACGCGCGAGGGCAGCACTCATCTCAGCTTCGTCACTGGGAGCTTCAATGGATATCAAATCGGCGCGCGGAACCGGGCGAGACCATTTGGTGCCAAATCTATGAAGTAACCGGTGCAGCCCGCGTGGATACCAAGCTCTGACCACCGCGATCTGCCACCGCGAAGGACGCAGGAGAATTCGGTAATTTCGCTTGGAGCGCGAGTCACGTTGGCGCAATGATGCAAGCACCCGATCCGGCGTCAGAGGAAGTTCTCGTATTCGCGTGCCCGTAGCATCTGCAACGCCATTAGCAATTGCTGCACCCGGCGGAATGAGAACAATCTCACCAATTGCTTTGGCCCCGTAGGGTCCGTGTGGATCTTCACCCTCAATGAAGACAACTTCGATTTCAGGTAGGTCTGCAGCACGAGGCAATGGATATTGTATGTACGAGCGCGTCATGGACTGACCCTCCTCGTACAGGAGCTCTTCACTCAGGGCATAGCCAATGCCCATTGCGACTCCCCCAATTACTTGACTGCGCGCCGCTATTGGGTTCACTATCTTGCCTGAATCGTGAACCGCAATATACCTCTCAACTTTGACCTTCCCAGTGCCTTCGTCAACGCTCACTTCTACTGCATGAACAGCAAAGGAATAGGCTCCGGAAAGATTGGCAATGCCGGTCTCTCGATTGACTGCATCAACGTTAGTCAAAGTGATTTCTCGGGTACGAGTGAGACTTCCACCGAGTTGTTCTGCAACGACGGTCCCAAAACTCACCGAATTCACGCCGTTTGTGACTGATCCTGTATCGAGCCACACTTCGTCAACTGGTGACTCAAGGATCGCGGCGCCATGCTGGCGAAGTACATCGGCAATATCACGCGCGGTCTGGCCAACTGAATGGCCGCTCATGTAGGTCCCCCTGCTTGACCAGGAACCCAGCTCAGTTGGAGTTTCTTCAGTGTCCATGGTTATTAACTGAACGTCCTCGGGCTGAATTCCTAACTCCTGCGCGACGAACTGCGCCACCACGGTGTTTTGCCAGGTTCCTGCGTCGGCAGCGCCGAATCGCAAAAGCACGCGCCCATCGGTATCAACTTCAATGGTTGCACTGCTTTTATCTGCACCTTCATAAATATTTGCACCGCTCACATGAATCGCAGCTGCAAATCCAATTCCGCGTCCATCAGCCGCTTTGGCACTTCGGCCCTGCCATCCGATCAAATCTCGTGCAGTCTCAAGGCATTCCACCAGACGGGCCGAATCAAGGCGCCAGCCCGTTAGCGTGGTGTCGCCTTCCTTGTTGGCGTTGAGAATTCGAAGCTCAACAGGGTCCATACCGAGTTGATCGGCGAGTTCATCCATTTGCGACTCGAGTGCAAAGATTGCTTGTGGACCGCCATAGCCACGGAATTGACCTCCAGGCTGTTTATTTGTGTACACCAACTCGGCATCCACATTAACTGCAGGAATCCGGTAGAGGCTTCCGAGCACTTGGCCCGCATAAGCCATGACGGAAGGGCCTGAATGATTGTAGGCGCCGTTGTCCACCGTCATTCGAGCATCTCGACGAAGAAGTTTCCCCTGTGCCGTCGCGGAAGTTTCCAACGTGATCTCAAAATTGTGCCGACACTTCACGGTCGTGAACTCTTCTTCCCGTGTCAGCGCCAGCCGAACCGGTCTCGCGGTCTTCATCGACAACGCACAGGCAATTGCCTCGTATTCGGAAATTTTCGACTTGGATCCAAATCCGCCACCGACAGACACTTCGTGGACGCGAATGCTATGTGGATCTAAGTCAAGGACGTGAGCGAGTTCTTTACGCACAAGATATGGAGACTGGGTACTGATCCAGACATCAAGCATTCCAAGAGTGGAATTCCATGATGCGGTGACCGTGTTTGTCTCCATACACGCATGGGTCTGTCGACCAAATCGATAAGTGCCTGAAACCGCGACCTCGGGTTCTTGGCCTTCGGCCAAGGATCCCCACCGACGTGCATGGCGCACTGGCACATTTCCGTTGGAATGAATAAGTGGAGCTTCGGGTGCAAGTGCCTCCGATACCGACACCGCGCTTGCCAGCAACTCGTAGTCCACAACAATGCGGGAGATAGCTTCATCTGCCGCTGCTGCGCTTTCCGCAGCTACTCCGAGAATCTCTTCACCAACGAAACGCACAACATCGGATGCAAGTACTCGACGATCAGACAACGGACCGCCGTGATGGATATACGTACGATCGGGAAGGTCCTGCGCAGTGACGACACCGTGAACACCCTGCAAGCTCTTTAGCCCAGACAGGTCAATATTGCGGATTCGCGCATGCGGGTGTGGGCTTCGCAGGATACGGGCATGAAGTAGCCCAGGCAGGTCTACATCTCCTGCATAAATCGAAGATCCTGAGGTCTTCGCCTCACCATCAATATTTGGAATCGGTCGTCCAACGGCTCCGTCAGCACTGCCAACACTGCCAACACTGCCGACACTGCGCTCTGCTCCAAGAACGGCGGTCATGAACCGTCTCCAGCGACGGACTTACCAATGTTCTTTTCTGCCGCCCGCAGTGCTGCCACGATGCCGGAATACCCCGTACATCGGCAAACATTTCCACTGATTGCAATTCTCAGGGCGGTATCGTCGGCGGGTAGCCCCTCCCGTAGAAGGGCCACACCCCTCACGATCTGTCCAGGAGTACAGAAGCCACATTGAAAGGCGCCATGTGCGGCGAACTGACGTCGAAGTTCAGCAGATTCTGGAGTTACTCCTTCAATGGTCTCGACGGCACCGTCGACCCGTACCGCCAACGTGATACACGAAAGCACCGGTCGACCATCAATGAGCACCGTGCATGCACCACATTCACCGCGCCCACACGCTTCTTTCGTTCCGCGCAGACCCAGTTCTTCACGCAGGTAATCCAAGAGACGGGTGTCGGCTCGAAGGTGCTCTGGATTCGCAGGCGAACCGTTGATCTTCATATCACTCTCCAATTTTCATGCGGTCCAACTGGCTTGAAAGCCCCGGCATCACTGACTCGGCAAGTTCAGCGATGTCAAGGAGTCGGTAGTCCTCGTAGGGTTGGCCCACGAGTTGTAACCCCGTAGGTACACCCATTTTCGATATCCCTGACGGAATTGTGATCGCTGGACAAGCGCTCATCAGATTAAAGGGCACGGTCAACGCCACGATCCACCTGTCCTCATGTTCAACACCATTAACCAACGGCCCACTATCGATGAAATGATCATGAGCTATCGGTGCAGGCATCGCAAGGGTAGGCAGCATCAGAAAATCTGACTCGGATAGGTGCTTGCCTATGGCTGCGTGGAGTTCAGCCATCTCTGACTGCGCGCGAACTGCCTGCATGCCGTCGGTGGTACAAGGCATGACGTCCTCGATGAATGCATTCGTAAGGTCAGTGACGGCAATTCCGCTATCACGTGCTGAGCGAGCCAACGGCATGTAGGTCATCGCGAAAGCATTCTTCACGCAGTTGAAGAGACGTTCAAAATCCCAAGGAAAATCAACTTCCACAATTTCAACACCAGCATTCGAAAGTTCACCACATGCCACATCTAAATTCTTAGCTACATCGCGATCAATACTGAGACCCAAAATCGACTTGAAGACCCGAGAGCGAAGTCCCGATAGCGATCGGACAGTGTCACGGCGTCGCACTTCGTAGCCAAATCCTTGTCTGTCGTCGATACCTGCCATGACATCAAACATTAAACGGACGTCATCAACATTTCGCGCCATTGGCCCGTTGTGACCGAAGGGATCAAGGTACGCGGGCGCGCTTACAGGAACAACGCCGTAGGAAGGCTTCATGCCGACCACCCCGCAAGCAGAAGCTGGCATGCGTAAAGAACCGGCCGAATCCGTGCCTTGTGCCAGTGGCGTTGCAAAAGACGCTAACGCTGCTGCAGCTCCTCCTGATGAACCTGCCGGGCTGTAATCCATGTTCCACGGGTTGAGCGTTTCGCCGTAAAGCAGGTTATCTGTCACGGTTGCACATCCAAATTCCGCTGTGTTTGTCCTGGCAAAGGGAATGGCGCCGGCATCAACTAGCCGTTGAACTGCGGGGTCTGACATCGTGGCGACGACATCACGCATAACCAAACTGCCCATTGTGTGCGGATGCCCAGCCATTGGGGTTAGGTCCTTGATTGCAACAGGCACACCCTCAAGGCTTCGCGGATTGCCGTCAGCGATCCGCTTGTCGGACTCGCGAGCCTTGGTGCGCGCACCCTCGGCATCGATAAAAGTGAAGGGATTGATGGCTTGCTGCACCTCAGCAGACCTGGCGAGAAATTCCTCAATGGCATCCGAAGCCTTGATCTCACCATTGTGTAAGGCGTCTCGGAGACCCCGCGCTGTTAAGCCAGGAGCGTCCGAAGGTGGATCAGTCAACCTCAAACCCTGATGCACACCTATAACCTCTCTACTTTTCACCCATCCGGGGCTTTAATCCTATGTCATACAAATAGGATTGTAAATGGATTTCATAACATCACGAGCGAGTTGATTACCTGTGCGATCGGCGCTCGGAGGCGCCAGCGATCGCAGCCATCACTTCATTGAGGGCATTCATCGAATGTCCGGACACGAATGTGTCAACGTACGGCAGCGCTGCGGCCATCCCGCCGACGAGCGGCTGGTAGGAGTCCGCGGCTTTACGCGGGTTAACCCAAATGATGTGGTGCGAGAGTCTGGAGAGTCGCGCCATATGCATCGCGAGAATTTCTGGATCCTCAATCTCCCAACCGTCAGAAACAATTACCACCACCGCACCGCGGGCAATTCCACGTCGACCGAAATCATCAATGAAGGTCTTTATCGATGAGCCGATGCGGGTGCCACCTGACCAGTCTGTTGCGGCATCTGCTGCTTTTTTATAAGCCAAGTTAGTTTGCGAAGTGGCAAGCGGTCGGGTGAGTCTGGTCAGGTGGGTTGCGAAAACAAACGCTTCGGCACCCAATGCCTGCACCGCGCCTCTCATCAGGTGCAGATAAATCCGTGCATAAGGCTCCATTGACCCCGAAACATCGGCTAACAACACGACCCGACGAGGTTTCGTTGTATGTGACCTCTTGATCAAGTGGATCGGATCTCCACCGGTTCGATGTGATGCGCGAAGGGTTGCTCGCAGATCAAGTTGGTTGCCCTTGCGTGCTTGCTGAGTTCGGTGGCGAGTTCGCAAAGGTGGAACTAGCGGCAATTGATCAACCAAGCGACGAATAAGTGCGAGCTCGTCGAGCGTTAATGTGGAAAAATCGCGTTCATTAACTCGTTCTTGGGCACTCATGGCTGCGAGAACACTAATTTCGCTTGCATCTTCGTGGTGACTGTTCGCAGGACCAGGAGTTTCGTTGGTTACCCGGGGACTCGACTCGTTTTCCATTGACTTTTCAGATTCGCCTAGACTTCGCTCCGCCGCAGGCACTCCAGACAGCGGCTCTAAGCCACTTAATTCGCTGCGGAAATCCGTAAAGTCACACATCCCACGAAAAGCTTGTTGGAAAACTCGATCAAACACTTCCGCTTGACTGTTGTCACTCAAGAGAGTCACCCGTGCCAACCAATACAGTTCATCAAGTTGCGTGGGTTGAGCCAATTCAATGACACTCGCGAATCTGACACTGCGCTCAGGTGTTACGGGGACTCCCGACTGGTGCAGCAGATGTCCAAATGCTGCACAGATCTGCGCTAAAGGTAAATCATTCACCGGCGATCCAGGCCAAGCCGTGCTCACGAGCAAGTTCCTGGTCGTCACGGTACTTCAATACCGATCCAATGGTTTGCTCTGTGCTAACGGCATCAAGTGTGCTCACCCCAAGAAGCATTGCCGCATTCACCCAGTCAATTGCTTCCGCAACCCCTGGCGGCTTCTGCATGTCGAGAGTTCGAATGCGTGACACCGCTGCAGCAACTTGCTGGGCCAAATCCTTACTTGCCTTCGGCGCCCGCAATTTAACAATCTCCGTAGCGTGATCCAAGCTTGGGTAATCAATCCAGTGATACAAACAACGCCGCTTGAGTGCGTCGTGCAAATCTCGGGTTCGATTCGAAGTCAAAATAACGATAGGTTTTTGCTGCGCCGTCAGTGTGCCCAGCTCAGGAACACTAATGGTTGATTCGGCTAACATCTCAAACAGAAATGCTTCAAATTCCTCGTCCGCCCGATCCACTTCATCGATTAACAGCACGGCCGGGTTTGGTCCAACGTATTCCAACGCTTGCAATAGGGGCCGTTCAATCAGGAACTCACGACTGAACAGTGAACTTTCCTCAATTGATTTTCCCTGGGACTCCGCCATTCGAATACTTAACAATTGCCGAGGGTAGTTCCATTCGTAAAGTGCCTCGGATGCATCAATCCCCTCAAAGCACTGCAACCGAATCAACGGGGTATCGAGGAGTTGGGCGAGGGCTTTGGCGGCCTGGGTTTTGCCCACACCAGCTTCGCCTTCCAGGAGCAGGGGCTGGGGTAATCGGACCGCACAAAACAGCGCCGTTGCCAGCCCCAGATCAGCCAAGTAGTCAACTTTCGCTAATTCTTGAACCAATTGCTGGGGTGACTCGATCTCACCTGCGGAACTCATAGGACACACGTTAGCGAGTCACCGGGAAATAGTACTCGGCCCACTTCAACGATTGGAGATGAAGAATATGACCACACCCACGACAACAGCAGTGGCGATGACCACTGGGACGACTCGCTTGAGAACTGGAGCACCCGCAGTTGCCAGCAGATTCACGCTGTCAGCGGTCTTGATCGGTGCTGGTGCTCCATCGGCTGCAGTGCCATCACCGATGGTAATCACTTGCTCGAGATTCCCAGCAAATTGAGTGACCAATCGACCAGCGACATCTTGCATGACGCCCCTCCCAAACTGGGCTGCCTTGCCCGTGATGGTCAATTCAGTGGTGACATCAACTCGAGTCACGCTAGTGCTCTCAGCAACCAGCGTGATAGCAACATGTGCAGTGGCTGTACCTGTTCCGCGTGATTCCTTGCCCGTGCCATCGATGATCGCAGTATGAGTGGCGTCATCCTTGCTTGTGAAGCGGGCTTCGCCGCCATAGACCATGGAGACTGGGCCTAATTTGACCTTAACGTTTCCCGAGAATTCATCGCCATTGATGGACTCAAGAGTTGCACCGGGCATACATGGAGCAATCTTCTCTACGTCAAGGATGGTTTTCCATGCCGTCTCAATATCAGTCGAGATAGTAAACGAATTTTCGAGCTCCACAGACTCTCCTCTGTTTAAATGCCACATTTGGTTTTTGGGATGCAAATTTTTGGGTACAAAGATGGTTGCCCGCGGGGTCGCGCTAAATATTGGTACTACGATTTGCGGTTTGTGCCTATGGTATTTCTAGGGACCGGGCCAGCCTAAGGCCCTGGCCTGCCCAGTGCAATACCGATCCTGCAGGAAAGTCATTAACCTCGGTTCCCAGGACCTTTATCGCCAGGGCGTCAATCTCTGACTCGATCACTTCGGCATGGTGAACAATGGCTGACATGGTCCCTCATTATGGTGGAGCATGGTCGATTTAGGCAATACTGCCGGTCTCGTTCTCGCTGCGGGCAGTGGCCAAAGATTCGGTGGGCCAAAAGCGCCATTCGTATTCGAAGGCGAACGCCTTGTTGATCGCGCTGTTCGGATTCTGCGAGAAGCCGGACTAACCAAAGTCTTCGTGGTGCTCGGCGCATGGGTTGGTGAAGTTCCGCAGGCAACGGTGATTGAAAATCCCGACTTTGCTAGCGGCATGGCTTCCAGTCTGCGCGCAGGACTTGTCTTTCTCTCGACCGAAGAACCACAACTGGAACGAGTTGTTATCACTCTCGTGGATCACATTGGCCTCAGTACAGAAGCCATCACCGAAATTGCCAGTGCGCAGGGGGGCCTCATTCAATCAACCTACGAGGGCAAAATCGCTCACCCTGTCGTCATTGGCCGCGAACATTGGGCGGCACTGATAAACGAGGTATCCGGTGATGTGGGAGCTAAAGATTACCTCACGAGAAATAACGCCACTCGCGTTGAGCTAGGGGAATTAGCAACCAATACCGATTTGGACTATCGACCGGCCTAACGCATCACCGTATTTCTTTTGCCCTTCGCTCCCATAAATACGGTGAGCAGTTGAACCGTTTCTTCACTTTTATTGATCCCGTTGTAATTGGTCTTTGTCGCCTGCATTATCGAACTGCCAGCTGGGAATTCCTTGGTGACGCCGGCTTCATATTCAACGGTGTAGGTGCCACTAAGCACGTAGACAAATGCGGGAACCGGGTGCAACTGCCAGCCAGTTTCTTGACCAGGTTCAAGTGTGGTAATCGCACTGGACACCTGGGCGTCACCCTTTTTGGGATAAACCAACTTCTGGTCAAGGACAGTGATCTTCTGATCGATCATGAGTTGCTGGGTTCCGGTAACTTCAACGGTGGTCGGCACATCAGATGAAGTGGCTGCCGGGTCACCCCCTCCACCACATGCGCTCACTAGAGTTCCCACTAACGCCAATGCAATTAGTCCCCGTGCAGTTGGTCCATATTTTGATAACAACACGGTAACAACCTAACCCAACTGAGGAGTTCTCGAACAAAAAATGGCATTTTTACCAGGATTCCTCACCCCCTCGCGCAGCGTGCCGGTCACCCGTTGGCGCTCGGAATCACGCTGGAGCTCCAAGCCGAGCACCCTAGCGATTCTCATTATCGGGTTGTGGATTTTTGGCACCGGCGAGGCACTTTTAATCATCGCTGATCTTGGGGTTGGTCCCTGGACCGTTTTCGCCCAAGGCCTCAATGTCAAAACAGGTCTGAGTATTGGAGTAACCACATTTATTATTAGCGTGCTTGTACTCCTAGCCTGGATCCCGCTGAAGGAACGCCCCGGACTTGGCACCATTGCCAACGCAATAGTGATAGCAACCGCACTTCAAGTGATGAGCACGATCCTGCCGCACCCAACGAATACATTTGTGAAATTCCTCGTTGTCATTGCTGGAATCGCTTGTGTGGGAATTGGCAGCGGGCTTTATCTCACCACCAACCTGGGACCGGGGCCGCGCGATGGCATGATGACCGGAATCCATTTTCGAACCGGATGGCCGGTTGCGCGGGTGCGATTGGGTATTGAAATTGGCGCCTTAGCCATTGGCTGGTTCCTTGGTGGAACCGTGGGAATTGGAACAGTTCTCTTCGCGGTACTCGTGGGTCCCTTTGTTGCCTATGGACTAAAAGCGGTCGGTGTGCTTGCCGGTGCAAAAACAGTAATCGAAACCGATGAGGAACCAGAACTCGATGCCTAACGGTGGATCCCTACAGACAAAAAAGTTGGGTGCTGCGAGTTAACAACTCACAGCACCCAACTTATAAAGCCCACCAATTAATGGCGTGAACTATTTACGCAAGATCATACCGATCGAGCATCATGACCTTGTTCCAAGCGGAGACGAAGTCACACACGAACTTGCCCTGTGCGTCATTACCTGCGTAGACCTCGGCAATTGCACGCAGCTGAGAGTTTGAACCGAAGACAAGGTCAACTCGGCTAGCCATCCACGTCAGTTCACCGCTTGCACGGTCAGTGCCTTCGAAGAGCTCCGCTCCATCAGTGTCTTCTGCGACCGGCTTCCACTTCGTTGACATGCTGGTTACGTTGATGAAGAAGTCGTTGGTCAACGCTTCTTTCTTGTCCGTGAAAACGCCAACCTGTGAACCGTCAAAGTTCGCGTTCATGGCGCGCATGCCGGCGACGAGCACCGACATTTCAGGTGCACTGAGTGTGAGCAGATTTGCTTTGTCAACGAGCAACTTCTCAGCCGGACGTTCCAAGCCCTTTCCCAGGTAGTTGCGGAAGCCGTCAGCAACCGGCTCGAGCACCGCGAATGACTCTATATCTGTCATTTCCTGGGTCGCATCGGTGCGTCCCGGTGTGAAAGGAACCGTAACGGTTTCACCGGCGTTGCTGGCTGCTCTTTCAACACCAACGCAACCTGCAAGCACGATCAGGTCGGCCATCGAGACGGTCTTCGCGCCCTTGTTGAATTCACTGGCTATTCCTTCAAGCGTTCCCAACACCTTAGAGAGTTGAGCTGGGTTATTTACCGCCCAATCACGCTGTGGCTCCAAGCGAATCCGAGCACCATTTGCGCCACCTCGCTTGTCGGTCCCACGGAATGTTGATGCCGAAGCCCATGCTGTTGACACGAGTTCCGAAATGCTCAATCCACTCGCCGACACCTTTGCCTTGAGTGCAGCAATGTCTGCTTCGTCGATCAATGCACCCTGAACTGCGGGAACCGGATCCTGCCAAATTAAGATCTCACTGGGAACTTCTGGGCCGATGTAACGGCTAATGGGTCCCATGTCTCGGTGGGTCAGTTTGAACCACGCTCTAGCGAATGCATCGGCGAACTCGTCCGGGTTGGCGAGGTAGTGACGCGCGATCGGCTCGTAGATCGGATCAAAGCGCAGCGCGAGATCCGCCGTCGACATGACGGGCGCAAGACGCTTGTTCGGATTGTGCGCACTGGGCACCAGGTTGGCGGCCGCCGGATCCGTCGGGCGCCAGTCCAGTGCGCCGGCAGCGGTGGTGAAGATCTCCCACTCCCACTTGAAGAGGGTCTCCAGGTAACTCATGTCCCAGGTGATGGGAGTCGGAGTCCAAGCACCCTCATGGCCTGAGGTAATGGTGTCGTCTCCGAAACCCGTGCCGAAGGAACTCTTCCAGCCCAGGCCCATCTCCCAGATCGGTGCGCCTTCGGGCTCAGGGCCCACAAACTTGTCCGCGAGGCCATCGAGGAGGGCGTCGACGCCGGCACCGTGCATCTTGCCGAAGGTGTGACCACCCGCGACGAGGGCAACCGTTTCGTAGTCATTCATTGCCATGCGAGCGAACGTCTCGCGGATGTCGCGAGCCGAGGCCTTGGGATCCGGCACGCCATTTGGGCCCTGCGGGTTGACGTAGATCAAGCCCATCTGTACTGCAGCCAGGGGATTTTCTAACTCCCGATCACCCGTGTAACGGTTATCAGCCAACCACTCATGCTCTGAACCCCAATAGGTTTCATCGGGCTGGAACACGTCGGCGCGACCGCCACCGAATCCAAATGTCTTAAAGCCCATTGACTCAAGGGCGACGTTTCCGGTCAGGATAAAAAGATCCGCCCAGGAAAGATTCTTGCCGTACTTTTGCTTAACCGGCCACAGCAGGCGACGTGCCTTGTCGAGGTTGCCGTTGTCGGGCCAGCTATTCAAAGGTGCGAAGCGCTGCATGCCATTTCCGCCACCACCACGACCATCAATGGTTCGGTAGGTACCCGCTGCATGCCATGCCATGCGAATAAAGAATGGCCCGTAATGTCCGTAGTCTGCTGGCCACCATTCTTGGGAGTCGGTCATGACCTTGGTGAGGTCTGCTTTTACTTCAGCAAGATCCAGGGTTGCGAACGCTTTCGCGTAGTCAAAGTCTTCACCCATCGGGTTGCCCGATGGTGGGTTTTGATCAAGGACACGAAGATTTAGCTGATTGGGCCACCAGTCATCATTCTGGGTTCCGCCAACGCCTGGTCCGTGCATTACTGGACATTGTGCTTGAGTGCTCATAAAAACCAATCCTTCTGCCGTGGGTTGCCCGTATTCTCGCTCACAAACTGCCATAAGTCTAATGAATAAAACTTTATGTAGCATAATCTGACGTTATGGACTTTGATCGCCGAAAATGGCACCCTACCTATCCCCAACTTCGAGCATTTGTTGCCGTGACCCAGGAGGGCAGTTTCGGCGCCGCCGCCAATGCCCTAGGGATTAGTCAGCCCGCGGTCAGCGTCCAAATTCGAGATATGGAGGCCGCACTCGGCTTTCCCCTGTTGCAGCGGGGATCCCGCGGTGTTGAACTGACCTCGGTGGGGGCCGGGCTTATCCCGTTTGCCCGCCGCGCACTTGAGGCCCTCGCAGATTTCACCACCGCAGCAGCCCCGCACGGAGTTGACTCGGTTCTGCGGCTCGGGGCTATCCCCACACTTGCGCCATATTTACTACCAAAAATAGTGGCGGGATTGGGCAACAAAATATCCCTGCAACTTTCGGAACAGCGCACAGACGTACTCGTCAGTTCACTACGTGATCACTCAATCGACCTAGCCCTGCTGGCGCTCCCGATCACCAACTCCGACATTGAAACCATGGAGCTCTTCACCGACACATTTCACCTCGCAGTTCCCGTCGACCATCCTTGGGCCGGCGCAACCGGTGTAGACCTCGGGGACGTTAATGAATTTCCTGTCCTTTTAATTGAAGATGGTCACTGCCTGCGCGGGCAAGCAGAAGAGATCTGCGCGAATGCAAAGATCTCGAATACTTACGACGTTGGTGCGGCTGGCCTTGCCACCGTGTGTCAAATGGTGGCCGCGGGAAACGGAGTAACACTCCTCCCAGAATGTGCGGTTGAACTCGAGGCAAGAACTGGCACCGGCATCGCGATTGCACGAATTGCTAATCCTCAACCATTTCGCACGATTGGCTTAGCCTGGAGTAAAAATGCAGTCCAGAAGGACAGGCTGCTCGAACTCTCTACCAGTATTAAACAATTACTCATGCCAATCGTTTCCTCTCCCCACAAGTAAGATCTTCACATGGATCCGGAAGATCAAAAACCTCAAACTGATTTCAAGGTACGGGAGTTACGCAAACTTCGGTTCTCGGCAACACTACAAATTTTTGCTGCGATTTTTTTCGCTGGCGCTGCATTCATCATTGGATCAGCCCAAGGCTGGGGGATTATGTCTGCGGTCTTTATCGCGCTAGCTACCGCCAATATTGTCTTCTTCATTTTTATTCGCAAAGCAATGAAGTCACTTTCGCAGAATTAAGTCAAGCTACGAGTTAAATGCAAGCAAGACAGCGGCACCAAGAGCCAACACCACGCCCACGCTCTGCACTCGATTCATCCGCTCCTTGATCACAACACGAGCAAGTAGAACCGTTGCTACGGGGTACAGCGAGCCGAGAATGGCAACAACAGAGAACAGCCCTCGCTGACTTGCCAGTTGAAAGAGGCAGTTTGCAGTCGAGTCAAGAACTCCCGTGATTATTGCCAGCTTCCAGGGAAAAGTTGACTTATTAAATGATCGAACGACTACCAGCACGAAAGTGATCATGATGATGGTGGAAAACCAGCGCCCCAAGGCTGCGACCCATACACCGGATTCAACCGGTGCCAGGCCAATTACGGTGAGATATACACCACCGGCACAGCCAGATGCGATCGAAAACCCGATTGCCAAAATCGGTGTCTTTCCATGGTGGTGGGCCGACTCGCGACTCACCAGAACAACTGCAATTATCGCAAATCCCATTCCGAAAAATGCATACGCCGATGGTTGATCTCCTCGAAACAACCCGACCAGAACTGGTACTGCGCAGCTCATCACCGCCGTAATGGGTGCGACCACTCCCATTTGTCCGCGGACCATTGCGGCGTAAAGTAAGGAGACCGCGGTCACACCAGCTGACCCCGCGAGTATTGAGATACCGATCAGTTCGGTAGTAAATGTTCCCGGAACAACAAAGATGGCTAGGACAGTAATCGAAATGGCGCCTGCGGGATAAGACACAGCCAAAACTTGAGCTGTTCCCGCTCGCCTAGCCGCCAAACCACCGAGAAAGTCGGCTACACCCCACGACAGGCTAGAGAGAAGTGCGAGCAGCGCGGCCACGCGCACCTACCTTTCGGTTAATTGAAACCTCCAATTAATTAAACATGAACTGCTGCGGCAGTGTCCCCCGCGGCCATGTCCTTCTTGGAAACATGAACCAAAACCACCCAAATGATTCCAGCCACCGCCAAAATACCGGCACCCCACATGAATGCATCAACATAGCCTTCAACTTGCGCGTTCGCATCAAATGGATCCACATTGTTTGCAATAACGTAGGCGGCCGTAGCACTAGTGGCAATCGTATTCAAAAATGCGATACCAATTGATCCACCAATTTGCTGACTGGTGTTTAACACGGCTGATGCAACACCCGCATCATGATTTCCCACCGCATACAGTGCCGTTGCCGATAGTGGGACGAAGATTAATCCCATACCGAGGCTAATTATGATGAGAGCAGGCAAGATATTTGGCCAGTAGGAACTTGCGGCGCCCAATTGTGTTAGCAACAGCATTCCTACAGTCGCCAACACGAATCCACCAAAAGTCACGTAGCGTGGACCAAAGCGTGGGAGCAACTGACTGGCAACACCTGCACTGATGATCACACCGGCTGAGAACGGAAGAAACAGCAAGCCAGCCTTAAGTGGCGTGTAACCCAAAACAATTTGGAAGAAGTAAGTCAGGAAGAGGAACATAGCGAAAAGCCCAATACCGACAAAGAAGCTTGCGAGATAAGCGCCACCGCGATTTCGATTTTTGATAATTGCTAGCGGTAGCAAGGGGTGGCTGGACCGACTCTCAATGATGAAGAACAAGACCAACAAAACAATGGATATGCCGATAAAGAATAGGGTGCTTCCACCCGTCCAACCTTCTGACTCAGCCCTGGTAATTCCGTACACCAGTGAAACGAGCCCAAGGGTCGCCGTAACAGCACCCGGAATGTCATATTTTGTATCACCCGTTGCCCGACTTTCGCTTACATACGCGATTCCAAGAAACACTGCGATCAATGCAATGGGGACATTGACCAG
>JBIIOS010000196.1:0-3160 GCA_044336805.1 Candidatus Nanopelagicales bacterium | reverse complement strand
GAGACGGGAGATTTCTTCCGCCTGCTCCACCATGTCACTGTTTTGCCAACCTAGGGAAACCGCGCGAAGTAGTGCGAACAATGTTGTCGGTGTTGCGGGAACGATGTTTCTGCTGAACGCAAAATCAAGAAGATCAGGTCGCTGGTGAAGGGCCGCTTCAAGCAATGCTTCAGAGGGCAGGAACATCACAACAAAGTCGATGGCCTCCTGAACTTCCGCGCCATATGCCTTTCGACCAAGTTGTTCAATATGTCGAATAACGGCATCAGCATGTGCACTCATGAGAGCATCAATGCTTTCCTCCGACTGATTACCGGCGCTACGAAGGAATGAATCCATGGGTGTTTTGGCGTCAATCAATATGCAACGTCCATTGGACAGCATCACCTGAAGGTCAGGGCGCAACTTGCCTTGTGCACTGTCAATAGTGTTTTGGTCTAGGAAGTGAACCCGGTTGATCATGCCGGCTGCTTCAACCAGGCGAGTGAGTTCCATTTCACCCCATTGCCCGCGGGCACCGGAACGGCTCAACACCGAGCTGAGTTGCTGGGCTTGGGCTTTCACTTCGGACACTGATCGAAGCAGACTCTCTGATTGGTTCGCGATCGAGACGGTGAGTTCAGTGCGAAGTGCAGCCGAGGACTCAGCTGAGGAAACCTGTTGGGCAGAGACGGACTTGGTGATTCGGTCAATTGCGTCGGAGAGGGAAGTTAGTCCCGATTCAAGTTCGGGAACATGGGAGGAGCGATTCCCCCGTGAACCTAGGAAATATCCAAATCCGATGCCCAAAAATACGAGTGCAATTGCCATGATGAGAACTGCCGCTGAATCCACACTCCGATACTGACACGGCAGGCCGACATTTCAAACGACCATCCAAAGCAGTTGGCGAAATTCTTGCAAATTAATGACGAAAGCCTTGGGGTCAGTAAACACGGAAGTCAGCACTGAATAAAGTACGGGAGTGGGATTAACTCTAGGAATCGTCGGCCTGCCTAATGTGGGCAAATCAACTCTCTTTAATGCTTTGACAAAGAACGATGTCCTTGCCGCGAATTACCCTTTCGCAACTATTGAGCCAAATACCGGTGTTGTTGGTGTCCCTGACCCCAGGCTTTCTGACCTCGCGAAAGTTTTTGGCTCCGAGAAAATTATTCAGGCGAGTGTCACCTTCGTGGACATCGCTGGAATCGTTAAAGGTGCCTCGGAAGGTGCGGGTCTTGGCAACAAATTTCTTGCAAACATTCGCGAATCCGATGCAATTTGTCAGGTGCTTCGCGCATTTACCGACGACGACGTTGTCCACGTCGAAGGTCGCGTTTCTCCCAAAGAGGACATGGAGACGATTAATACCGAACTAATTCTTGCAGACATGCAATCACTGGAGAAGGCGATTCCTCGGTTGCAGAAAGAATTGCGCCTTGATAAATCGAAAGCGGTAGTTCTGGAAGCCGCTGAGAAGGCTCAAGAGATTCTTAATTCGGGTAAAACTTTGTTTAGCGTAGGTTTTGATGTAGAACCCATTCGCGAATTGTTTTTACTCACGGCAAAACCGTTTGTTTATGTTGTCAACGCTGACGAAGCAGAGTTGTCCAATGCTGCGTTCCGCAAAGAGATGACAGAACTAGTCGCTCCGGCTGAAGTAGTTTTCTTGGATGCAAAAATTGAGTCTGAACTAGTTGAGCTCTCCGATGAAGAAGCACTGGAACTTCTGCAGTCAGTCGGCCAAACCGAGTCGGGGCTTAAAGCTTTGGCGCGGGTTGGCTTTGAGGCCTTGGGTCTTCAGACTTATCTCACCGCAGGACCTAAAGAGGCTCGCGCTTGGACGATTCCACGAAATGCAACGGCACCTGAAGCAGCCGGTGTAATTCACACCGACTTCCAAAAAGGATTCATCAAAGCAGAAGTTGTTTCATTCGCAGACTTAATGGATGCCGGTTCCATGGGTGAGGCAAGAGCCCGCGGCAAGGTCCGGATTGAAGGTAAGGACTATGTCATGGCCGACGGCGACGTGGTCGAGTTCCGCTTCAACGTCTGACCTGCACAGATATACGGTTGAATAGCACTATCCGACAACAGGGAGACACCATGAGCGACCAGCCCGCGTACAGCGTTGAACGTGAATTTGATATTCCACTGGAGATCTTGTGGGCGGCCTGGACCGACAGTGTTGCGTTGGAAGAGTGGTACCACGGAACACAGCATTCGGTGGTTCCCGGCTCAATGCGATCTGAGGTATTTGTTGGTGGAGCATGGAGCGTTGCGATTGACGTACCGGAGGAAGACTTCATTGCTTACTTTTACGGTGAATACACGAAAGTTGTAGAAAATGCTCGTCTGGAACATACGTTGTATTACACGGATTCTTTAGACGAATTCACTGCAAAAGACATGTCACTTCCACACCACAACATTCGAATTGAATTTGAAGCCAAGGATTTTCGCAGTTGGGTGAAGTTCAGCCAGTTCGGTGATCTGCCAGAGAGTGAAGCAATTCAAGCCCAGGCTGGCATGGAGAGCTACTTTGATTCGCTGGGAGACTATCTGTCAATCAAGGATTGATAACTTCCACCAGATCCCGGTGTCCGAGCGGTAGAGTTCATTAAAACCATTTAGCACCAGCACCCTTTGGCTGGCTAGGTTGGAAAAGTCCGTCTCGGCGCACAGCTGCGTTATTCCTCTTTCACGAGCAATTTCAATGAGTCCAGCTACGGCCTCGGTGCCGAATCCTTGTCGGTGCTCGCTTTCGGCAAGACTGTAGTGAATCTCGATTGCATGAAAGTCGCCATCAATGTGTTCACCTTTGAAACCAACACCACCCAGCGCCATTCCCGTTGAACGTGATCGGAGCGTGAAGTGCGTGCACGTTTTCTCTGGTGTTTGCCCTGGTGAGTGCTCTCCCGCGTGTAATGAAAGATTCGCAATCATCATTTCGCTTTTGGTGGGGTAGCCGTCAACCCAGGATTTACCGGCACGATTGTTATTGGCGAGATCTTCGAGTTCATAGTTAATATCGACGAAATCAAGTCGAGCACTTTGGTGGAGTGGTTCAACAACTTCGATCTCGGACTCACGCCACCGCGTGACTGCAGTGTCAGCATCGTTGTGATTCACAAGAATGTAATCAGTGTCGAAGGTGCTCACAACGAAAATTCCCATT
>JBIIOS010000195.1:0-3193 GCA_044336805.1 Candidatus Nanopelagicales bacterium | reverse complement strand
CAGACTCGAAGAGTTGGGCGCCCTCAGTGAACCGCCCATGACCAAGGATGCAATTGCTGGGCGAATCCGACGATTATTGGCTCTGGCAGATAAAAAGGCACAGGAAATGGGGATCCCGGACACCGAAGCGGCTGTGGCAGCTCTTGAGGGTCATCCGTGAGTTTGCAGCTTAGGGACAATCACTACGATTGGGTTAGTCAAGCAGGAACAAGTGCCAAATTGACTGAATTGACTGAATTGACAGAGTTAACAGGGCCGATATGCGCGCCGCGATTTAGGTGTAGGGAGAGAATTCTGTGAAGGTTGGAATTAATGGTTTTGGTCGAATCGGCCGCAATTTCTTTCGTGCCGTCGAGGTCAGCGGGGCTGATATTCAGATTGTTGGGATCAACGATCTCACCAACACCAAGACCCTGGCACATTTGCTCAAGTACGACAGTATTTTAGGCCGCTTTAACGGGAGCGTCGTGGCTGAAGATGGCGCTATCGTTGTCAATGGCGTCAGAATTCCTATTTTTGCGCAGCGGGATCCAGCAAGCCTTCCATGGGGCGACATCGGCGCAGAAATCGTGGTTGAATCCACCGGATTCTTCACGGATGCAGAGTCAGCCCGTAAGCACCTCACGGCGGGTGCAAAGAAGGTAATCATTTCCGCACCTGCGAAGGGCGAGGACATCACTATCGTGATGGGGGTCAATGAAGACAAGTACAACCCGGCCACGGACGACATCATTTCCAATGCTTCATGCACGACTAATTGCCTAGCCCCGATGGCAAAGGCAATTGACGATGCATTTGGTATCGAGCGTGGGCTTATGACCACGATTCATGCATATACAAATGATCAAAGTATTCTGGACTTCCCGCACAGCGATCTCCGCCGAGCCCGTGCTGCTGCCCTCAACATGATTCCCACGAGCACTGGGGCCGCCAAGGCGATCGGGTTGGTAATGCCACACCTCAAAGGAAAACTTGACGGCTACGCAATGCGGGTTCCCGTTCCCACGGGTTCAGCAACCGATCTAACGGTTGAATTGAAGAAGGCGGCAACCAGGGACGAGATCAATGCGGTAGTCAAGGCCGCTGCAGAGGGCCCGCTCAAAGGCATCTTGCAGTACACCGAGGATCCCATCGTTTCAACAGACATTGTGACTGATCCATCATCCTGTATTTTCGATGCTTCCTTGACCATCGTGAATGGCAACATGGTGAAAGTCCTCGGGTGGTACGACAATGAATGGGGATACAGCAATCGGATCGTTGACCTCGTCAATTTTGTTGGTGCCAAGTTCTAGTGCGAACCCTGCATGATCTCGCACTAACAAATTCCACGATTGCCCTACGTTGCGATTTCAATGTTCCGTTGAACGCTGAAGGCGAGATCACCGATGATCTACGCATTGCTGCCGCTCTTCCAACAATTAATGCCTTACGGAACGCGGGTGCACGGGTTGTAATTTTGGCTCACCTTGGGCGACCTGAAGGTACCCCGGTTGCTGAATTCTCGTTAGCACCCGTGGCACGGCGGCTTTCTGAGATGTTAGATCTTCCTGTTCATTTCTCACCGGACACCGCGGGAGATCTGCCAATGATTGAGGGGCTGGAACCTGGTGATGTCGCCCTTCTAGAAAATGTTAGATTCGATGCAAGGGAAACGAGCAAGGATCCTGGGCAACGTCGCGAGTTGGCCAGCAGTTGGGCAGTCTGGGCCGATGGTTTTGTCAGCGACGGATTCGGGGTTGTTCACCGAGAGCAAGCCTCGGTGAGCGATCTTGCTCAACTCGTACCAAATGCCGCAGGGCTCCTCGTGGCACGCGAATGTGAAGTTTTTGAGCAGCTACTCAAAAGTGCCGAGCGGCCGTATACGGTCATCCTGGGCGGAAGCAAGGTGGGCGACAAACTCGGCGTGATTGAGTCCCTCCTGCCCAGGGTTGACAACTTGCTGGTCGGCGGAGGCATGGCCTACACATTTCTTCTTGCGATGGGATTAGAAATTGGCAATTCGATATCGCAGCCGGATTTTATTGACGACGTGAAGCGGTTTATTTCGCAAGCTAACGACCGAGGTGTGAATCTGATCCTGCCGGTGGACTTTATTGTTGCTGACGATTTCTCCGCGGATGCTCAGACGAAGATTGTCGATCGAGAGTCCATCCCGGCGGATTACATGGGTCTTGATATTGGACCCAAAACATGTGAGTTGTATTCCAAAGTTATAGGTGAATCAGCAACCGTCGTGTGGAACGGTCCGATGGGCGTATTTGAAATGAAGCCTTTTGCTGGGGGGACTTTGGCAATTGCACAGGCCATGGCTGCATCTGACGCCTTCACCGTGATCGGTGGAGGAGACTCCGCTGCTGCTGTTCGCATACTCAATGTTGACCACGAGAAGTTTGACCATATCAGCACCGGTGGAGGCGCAAGTCTAGAATTCCTCGAGGGCAAAAATCTGCCTGGACTATCAGTGTTGGAAGGAAAATAGAAAATGGCTAAGAGTGATCGGATGCCGCTTATGGCGGGCAACTGGAAGATGAACATAAATCACTTTGAAGCTATTGCTTTAGTCCAGAAGTTGGCCTTTGCATTGAACGAAGCCGATTTCGCCGCTGTCGAAGTCGCCGTGATCCCGCCATTTACCGACTTGCGATCAGTGCAGACGTTGATCCTGGGGGACAAATACGACATAAAATATGGAGCCCAAGACCTTTCTCCCTTTGCAAAGGGTGCTCACACCGGGGATATCTCGGGTGCAATGCTGGCAAAGCTGGGCTGCACTTTCGTTTTGACCGGTCACAGTGAGCGCCGGACACATCATGGTGAGGACAATTCAATCGTCAACGCTAAGACCCAAGCAGCCCTGAGTAACGAATTAGTACCGATCGTGTGTGTAGGTGAGTCCTTAGAAATACGCGAAGCGGGAAACACGATTGACTTCATAATCGAGCAGGTTACCGAGTCGCTGGAGGGTGTGAGTGCCCAAGCCGTCGGGGGCTTGGTTATCGCGTACGAGCCGGTTTGGGCGATCGGCACTGGCTCTGTAGCCACCCCAGCCGATGCCCAAGAGGCATGCGCCGCTATTCGGGAGCACGTCCGCGTGAAATGGAGTCCTGAAGCGGCAAAGACCCTACGCATTCTCTATGGCGGCTCGGTGAAGGCCGAAAACGTGTCGGGCATCATGGCTCAACCAGATGTC
>JBIIOS010000194.1:0-3217 GCA_044336805.1 Candidatus Nanopelagicales bacterium | reverse complement strand
GCCGATGTACCAGCGTGCGATGTCTGAAAGGCCGCCGTAACCGCTTTCGTCGTAGAAAAGGGGCTTGCCATCAAGCCAGAGTGATTGGTGACAGTGCATTCCCGAACCGTTGTCACCGAAAAGTGGTTTCGGCATGAAAGTTGCCGTCTTGCCATGGGCCCAGGCAACGTTTTTGACCACGTACTTGAACTTCATCAGGTCATCGGCTGAATTACGAAGGCTGTTGAACATGTAGTTGATCTCGCTTTGCCCGGCGGTACCAACTTCATGGTGTGAACGCTCAACCTTGAGCCCCACCTGCTCCAACTTGAGCACCATGTCGTCACGGATGTCAGCGAAGTGGTCAACCGGTGGGACTGGGAAGTAGCCACCCTTATACCGGGTCTTGTAACCACGGTTGCCGCCCTCTTCGACGCGGCCGGTGTTCCATGCGCCCTCGATGGAATCGATGTAGTAGTAGCCGGAGTGCTGATTGGTTTCAAACCGGACGTCGTCAAACACATAAAACTCAGCTTCGGCGCCGAAATAGACAGTGTCAGCAATCCCGGTTGACTTCAAATACGCCTCAGCACGGGAAGCGACGTTGCGAGGATCACGCGAATATGGCTCGTCAGTGAATGGGTCCAGGATTGAGAAGTTCATAATCAGAGTTTTGGCAGGACGGAATGGGTCAAGGTAAGCGGTAGTGGGGTCGGGAACGAGTTTCATATCCGACTCATGGATTGCCTGGAAACCGCGGATTGAGGAACCGTCGAACATCATGCCTTCGTCGAAAGCGTCCTGGGTGAAAGAACCCGCTGGCACATTGAAGTGCTGCATTACGCCGGGTAAATCCATGAAGCGAACGTCAATGAATTGAACGTTTTCCTTCTTAATGAATTCCAGGACTTCTGAACTATTTGTGAACATGCCTACCTCCTGTAGGGGCCGATATCGCTATGTGAAGTGGTTCTGGGAAGTTCAACGACGCTAACCCTATGTGCGGCCGGTGTCGCCGAAGTATCCCGACTGTTTCCAACGTGTTAACGAAATTGGTGCGATCACGGGTGATTTCTGACGAATGCGGTCCGGCATGGCGGGATAAGGGGTTTAGACTGCTGGAATGAGCATTGTGGTGGAACATTTGACCAAAAGATTCGGTTCCGGAGTTACCGCGGTGGCGGATTTGAGCTTTTCAGCCGCTCCAGGCAAGGTAACCGGGTTTCTGGGGCCCAATGGCGCCGGCAAGACCACAACTCTGCGATGCCTCTTGGGATTGGTGAGTCAGACTGAGGGTAAAGCCACAATTGACGGAATTACCTACCGTGAGATTGAGAATCCCATCACGGTGGTCGGTGCCTCACTTGAAGCCAGCGGTGCTCACCCAGCCCGTACCGCCCGAAACCATCTGCGGATGATCGCCAGTGCCGCAAAGATCACCGATTCCCGTGTCAGTGAAGTTTTGGAAACCGTGGGCCTCACTGCAGCAGCGGACCGCAAAGTAGGTGGCTATTCATTGGGGATGCGGCAGCGCTTGGCCCTAGCCGTTGCCTTACTCGGAGACCCGAAAGTTCTCATTCTCGATGAACCGGCAAATGGCCTTGACCCAGAAGGAATCTCGTGGCTTCGAACCTTTCTTCGCCATCAAGCGAGCAAGGGCGTCAGCGTACTTGTTTCCTCTCACGTCCTTTCTGAGGTGCAGCAGACGGTCGATGACGTGATCATCATTCGATCCGGGTCACTCGTGTATCAAGGTTCACTGCATGCCCTCACCGAGGGTGGACCTGCTGAAGTTGTTGTCCGCGGACCGAATATTGATCGATTGATTCTTCCCAGCCAGTGGACGAGTCGATTGGTTGAAAGCGGTGAAACCGTGATCACCGGTGCCACAATCGAGGCGGTTGGCCGGGCTGCCTTTGAACAATCTCTTGAGTTACATGAACTCTCCGCTAAATCGGCTGACCTCGAAGAACTTTTCTTGGAGCTCACCGCGGAGGAACCTCCCACGAATCAACCTATTAACGGGAAAGGCGGCCCAGAATGATTGCCCTGATCCGCTCTGAATTCCGGAAAGTGTTTTCCACCAAGTTGCTTCTCATCTTGTCCCTAGCAGCTCTGGGGTTCATGCTGTTACAGATCTTTTTGTTGGTGTTTCTCTCGCCACCTGGCTTGGAAGACATCAATCGCCTGATGGACCCTGCATTTATTAAGACAATTATTGCCTCTGCAGGAAGTGCCAGTGTTTTCCTTCTCATCTTAGGAATTGTTGCGATGTCGGGTGAATACCGTAATCAAACGATTACCTCGACCTTTTTGACCACCCCGGTTCGTTGGCGAGTTATAGCGGGAAAAATGGTGACTTTTGCGATCCTTGCCCTGGTGCTCGCTCTGGTACTCTGGTTTATCGCGGCGATCACCACAATGCTGCTAATAGCCACCCAAGACTCGGCGCCATTTGAATGGAGCGCGGCCTTTTCAATCTTGGGCGGTACGGTGCTTGGCCTTGTTCTCTTCGCAATCTTGGGAGTTGCAATTGGTTCACTGATCACCAGCCAAGTGGCCGCAATCATTATCGCTTTGGTTTTCACATTTGTTCTCGAGCCACTGATTACACTTTTCTTCCTGTCGGTAGGCAAGTGGTTACCAGGAAATGCCCTCAATGCAATCCTGCAGACCGGTACCGGAGACCCTGAATCAAGTGCATCTGACCTGTTAGATGCTCCCGTTGGAGTTTTGGTGCTCGTCGGCTACACCGTTGTTTTCGCAGTCGCGGCTGCGGTTATCACCAACAAGCGTGACATTACGTGAGCTCGCAGAACAACCTAATCTTCGAAGAGAGCTCGTATGCCAGTGTCGGGCGTCGGTTAGGTGCACTCGCTATTGATTGGTTTGCCAGTCTTGGCATTGCAGTACTTGTGTTCCGAGATTTTGCTTACGGTACGCCAGAATCAATGTTGGCAACAACGGCGGTGTTTTATGTTGAAATAGTGTTATTCACGTTCTTAATTAGCTGTTCATTCGGCCAAAAACTGTTATCAATGCGTGTGGTTAACCTCAGCGGTGGACGGCTCTCGCTATGGCGAATCATGCTGCGCACGTTGTTGATTCTTCTGGTCATCCCCGCACTAGTCATGGATTCAGATGGACGTGGACTCCATGATCGAATTGTTGGCTCACGAGTTATTCGGGTGGTTAAGTAGCGAACAGGGCTAGCGCTGCCGGCGAACGGAACGTGCAT
>JBIIOS010000193.1:0-3237 GCA_044336805.1 Candidatus Nanopelagicales bacterium | reverse complement strand
GATCCACTTACGGTTGGGGGCGGAGTATCAATGGAAAAGATTTCATCTCGGGTTTTAGTGCGGTCAAATGAGTAAGTGCCAGCTTCCTGCCAGGTCTTGGCCCACTTTTCCTCAATCCCGGAAAGGCTTGGCTTTTCTGGAATATTGACCACTGGAGAATCTGACTTCGATGACATGGTTGCGAAGTCTATTCGCCCACCTAGACTGCCACCGTGGGTATTACGAGCGCGCAGCAATTATGGGATGAATTCGAGTCCCGCTGGCCAGAAAATGTCATCGAACCATCGCTTTCTCGAATGAATGCGGTCACAAACCTGCTAGGTGACCCGCAACTGACATATCCCGTGATCCAAGTGGCCGGCACCAACGGGAAAAGCTCCACGGCCCGCATGATTGAGTCCATCTTGCGCTCCTACGGCCTGCGCACCGGGCTGTACACCTCACCGCATCTGGTTGACCGGGTCGAACGGATTTGCCTCGACGGGGTGCCCATTTCGAGTGAGACGGCAATTTCCGCGTGGAATGACATTGAGCCTTTTGTTTCTATTGTTGACCGCAATTCACTCGCTGATGGCGGGCCTCAGATCTCATCCTTTGAAGCAATGACGGTGCTGGCGTATTCGATTTTTGCCGATTCACCGGTTGACGTGGCCATCATTGAAGTGGGAATGGGTGGAACGTGGGATGCAACGAGTGTGTGTCGACCACAGGTTGCGGTGGTGACAACCGTTGATTTGGATCATCAAGAATTTCTTGGTGAAACCCTTGCGGAAATCGCTGGGGAAAAAGCTGGCATCGTGGCTAACGCGCAATCAGTCGTATTAGGCCCCCAGGCTCCGCAAGCAGCTGCAGTCCTGATGGCCGCATGTGAAATTGCTGAACTTGTTCCCGCGAGATTTGGAGTTGAGTACGGTGTTAATTCGCAGGAGTTAGCCGTTGGGGGACAACTGATGTCCTTTCACGGACTTCGCGGGGACTACTCAAATATTTTCCTTCCACTTTTTGGCGAGCATCAAGGCAACAATGCGGCGGTGGCACTGGCAGCCTGTGAGATGTTCATGGGATCAGCGCTGTTAGCACCGCTGGATATCGATGTCGTAACTGAAGGTTTTGCAAATGTGAAATCGCCGGGGAGACTGGAGATTGTGCGTACAGGTCCAACAGTGTTGGTTGACGCCGCGCACAATCCACATGGTGCAAGATCACTTGCCGCCGCATTGGAAACCAGTTTCACCTTTGTCGGGATTGTGGCAGTTATCGGAATGTTGAGGGAAAAAGATGCTGTTGGTTTCCTCGAAGCGTTGTCACCTGTTGTATCGCAGGTTGTGATTACCGAGCCAAACTCACCCCGGGCGCTACCAGCGAGTGAACTTGCTCGGTTGGCAACCGAAGTCCTGGGCGGTGATCGAGTCATTCTCGGTGGCGACCTAATGACTTCGCTGGAAGAGGCAATGGGGTTGGCTGACAGTTCAGGTGAATACGGGGGAGTCGGAGTTGTTGTTACCGGCTCGGTGGTGCTGGTCGGGGATACAATCCGACTGTTGTCAGCCACCGACACAAAGAAAGTGAAGTGAGATATGCGAGTACTGGGTTCGACCGTTCTTATCCTCGAGGCGCTCGTGGTTTTACTCGCAGTCCCTATTGCCACCAATGTCTCCAATGTGAATGCGACCTACGCACTCGTGACTGGAATTGCACTGGCCGGTTTGCTGGTATTGACCGTTGGTGTGATCACGAAACCGATTGCGGTGCCCATCGGTTGGGTGCTTCAGGTACTCGTTATCGCCTCAGGAATTATCGTCCCCACAATGTTTTTCATAGGTGGACTTTTTGCGCTGCTGTGGTTCTTCGCCGTGCGCAACGGGCAGCGAGTTGACCGGGCACGGGAGTTGCCCGAAAGTTAGGTGAACGACTCCTCTAGCATCAGGCTCGATAGTTTCTCTCTACCGCAGTAATCCGTATATATATGAGGAGTCACTGAATGTCTGAACGCACACTTGTTTTGGTTAAGCCCGATGGCGTTGCCCGTGGTTTGGTTGGCGAAGTTCTTGCCCGCATTGAGCGCAAAGGCTTCACTTTTGCAGCCATCGAACTGATGAACGTCAGTGCTGATCTGGCCAAAGCTCATTATGGGGAACATGCCGACAAACCGTTCTTCGGCGACCTTGTCGCTTTCATCACCAGTGGTCCTCTATTGGCCGCGGTGATTGAAGGGCCCGATGCAATCGTTGCTTGGCGAACCATGATGGGTGCTACCAACCCAATCACGGCGGCACCCGGAACTATCCGTGGGGATCTTGCCACCGAAATGCAAAATAACGTCACTCACGGTTCCGACTCACCAGAGTCAGCCGCTCGTGAAATTGCACTCTTCTTTCCTAATCTATAAGTACTTTCCCAAGCTCAAAGAATTGGCGTGAACTATGAAAGACCTCATCGGCTCTGTTGCACTCGGTGTTGGGGTGGGAGTTCCCACGGCTACTGCGGCGAAAGGTCCAAGTCTGGTTCAGTGGCCCGACAGAGTCCGCAAACTTTTCCCGCCGGTCTTGGGTGCGAGTGTCGGAGTTGGGCTAGTCCTTGGTTCGCGCGTCCCGGGACTTCGTGGAATGAAGGCACTTGCCACAGGCGCAGGCTTGGCCGGGATCGGTACCGTTGGGTTTCTTGCAGCAAGAAGTAAATTGAGTGAACTAGAAGCGCAGAATGCTCAGATTGATGAGTGTTTTGCACACGCACCAACAGATGCACACCTTTCAGGGAGTGAGCATTCAGCTGTTGACTACTCCCTACTGGGTCGCGAGGGTGCTCGGTTTATTAATAGCGTGACGACAACAGCACATGCAGAGAAGTTGGGCGTGAAGCGGACCCACGATCCCATTCGAGTTTTTGTCAGTATCGCGAATGCGGACTCGGTTTCTTCGCGGGTTTCGCTCGCGATGTCAGAGCTCATTCGAAATAAGGCTTTTGATCGCGAATATCTATTTATTCAAGCCCCTGCCGGCTCAGGTTACTCGAACTCCACTCCAGTTGACGTAGTGGAATTACTCTCCGGTGGAAATTGCGCCGCCGTTTCGGTCAGCTATGGACTGTTGCCTAGTTTCCTGTCGCTCACCAGGGTGCGATTGGCTGGTGAGACTCAACTCGAGCTACTCAATGCTGTCGACCACGAACTCACCGGTCGTCGCAATAAAGGAAAGCATGTCCCGAAAATTTTGCTCTATGGTGAGAGTTTGGGGGCGC
>JBIIOS010000076.1:0-9160 GCA_044336805.1 Candidatus Nanopelagicales bacterium | reverse complement strand
GATTGACCATGTGAAGTCCGACCGAAACTTGTGAATACAGTGCGATACCTGAATTAGTGCACCAGATGATCACTGAGATACCGGCTAGCCAGGAAACAAGGCGCATAACGGGCCATGCGTCACCGCGCCTGCGCAAACGAATGTAACCGGCGACATAAAGTGCAGCGGCAATCAAACTTCCGGCGAGGAAAAATGGTTCAAGATGAAATCCAAGGGCAACGTTGGCCGTCGTTGGCGCTGCTGGGTACGGGTAACCAAGTAGGGACTCACCGAATGTGGGAAGGACCTCTTCAACACGGGGGTAAGCGCTGGTGGCAAGAGCAACACCGAGCCCAATAGCTGAAGCCATAATGAAAACTTCGACGACTGCAACTCTTATGAAACGTTTTCCTGCACCCGGCGCACCCATGGTTGGGAGTACCCGGCGTCGAAGTTGGTATCCAAATAATCCAAGCCCCAAGATCAATACGACCTTTAGGAGAACTACTTGGCCATACCCATTGGAAAAAAGTTCATCAAGTGAGTTCAGTCGGGTATAGGCATTGGAGAGCCCACTCAACGCAAGAAGCACAATCGAAATTAGTGCAAGTGGCGAGAACCTTTCTAGTGCTCGACCAAGTGGAATATCTCGTTTAGTCGCATGGAAAAGTAATACGACAAGGCCACCAACCCAAATGGCCGCTGCAACAACGTGGGCGATACCTGCGGTGAGGGCCAGTGCGTGGTCACCGAGTCCGGCACCATGTCCAGCGAGTGAGGGAAGTGAAACTGCGATGAGAGCAAGCACCACACCTGCAGCACTGATGTCCGTCGTTGACGTGATGAACCCGCCCAGAGCAATAACGGCAGCAATGAAAAACACCAATATCAACGCGCGGGTAGCTGGGACATCCGTTGCGTAAGTACTGACCACGCTGGGAGTGATCGCCTCGGAGAGTGATACCCCTAAAACATATGCCAATAAAAAGACCGCTTGAATCAGCGCGATGATCGCCCAAATCGCTGCTGACCATGAAGCGCGAATGACGTCTTGGCGTCCGGCGGCTGAAAGCACGCCATCTTTGCCCGAAGGATCAAGGAAAGCGGCAGAGATCAAAAAACCAACGGTCAGGATCCCGGCAATGTCAGTGAGAATTCGGAGAACCGCAACACCCCAGCCAATCAGTGGACCGGTATCAGTGATCCCTTGTGGTGCCACTTCATAGCCACTCCCGGTATGTATCAAACCTACTGCGGTCGCTGCAATGGCAACCGCAACCACAATTGAACCGAAGGTGATGATTTTCGACCGAGGAACCACTTGCGTTCCTGCACTTATGGTTGTCTTCACTTTGAGCGTTTTCTCCAAATGAAGTAACCGACAACAATGAGAGCTAGCGCGATGAATCCGAGTACCCAGCCGAGCATCGCGCCAGATTCAGACTCAGAATCAGCCGATGCCGGGGGAGTTGGCTCAACGGTCGGAGTTTCCACGGCAGGAGTTTCAATCGGGCTGACTTGTGGATCAGATACCGAATCGGGGTAACTGAAACTAAATGAGCCGGTGATCGGGTGCCCATCTTCGGAGACAATTCGGTAGGCGACCGTGTATGTGTCACCAGGCAGGTCCGCTGGCCACAGTGCAGATGCTGTTGTTTGAATGCTGTCAGCAACTATTCCTGGGATCAGTTCACCGGAGGAATTAGTAACGGCCAGTTCAGTCATTGAATTGAGAAGTTTGGAGTTAAAACTAAGTGTTATGGATTCGGGTGCACTTTCAAGAACACTCTCGTCAACTGGGTTAGTACCGACCAAGTCCGCATGGGCGGAAGCCGGCAGTGCGCCGCCAACGTAACCTGCGGAGAACAGAAAGAGTGCGGCAAGAACAGCAATAATTTTGGTCATTACCTCAGGGTACCCCTGCTGGGTAAAAGGCGAGAGTCCGCGCACTTTGGACAAACCCAAGGTGCGCGGACACACGTCAATTTAAAAGGCAGCTTCAGGTATTTCCATAATCTCATCGGTTGTTGCCTCGGCGATTCCACGCTCAGCAGCAAGTAGTGGCAAGCGGTTGCGGGCGAACCAGCGAGCACTTTCCACTTTGCCAATGTAGAAGTCCTTGTCCCGATCACTGGGATTACCGGCGAGGGCAGCCAAGGCGACTTCGGCTTGACGGAGAAGGAGCCAGCCGATCATGAGATCACCGGATGCCATGAGAAGGCGGGTTGAGTTCAGCCCAACCTTGTAGATCTCCTTGCTGTCGGTTTGGGAAGCCATCGCCCATTGGCCCATGACACCCAAGATCCCTTGAACGTTTTCCAATGCCTGACCGAGAAGTTCGCGTTCAACGGAAAGTTGACCCGAACCTTCGTCACCCTTAACCGTTTGGGTGATTTCTTGGGCGAGGAAACTAATTGCTTTGAATTGATCCTTGACCATCTTGCGGAAGAAGAAGTCCAGACCTTGAATCGCGGTTGTTCCTTCGTAGAGAGTGTCAATTTTTGCATCACGGATGTATTGCTCAAGTGGGTAGTCCTGCAGGTAGCCCGAACCACCGTAGGTCTGAAGACCTACAGCGAGCATTTCATATGACCTTTCAGAACCAACGCCCTTGACGATTGGCAGAAGTAGGTCATTAATGCGCAGTGCCATATCCAAATCGATCGTGGTATCACCGGCTTCACCCATTTCAATCAGGTCCTGCCAGTAGGCGGTATACATCACTAGTGCTCGCAAGCCCTCTGAGTAGGACTTCTGCAACATGAGTGACCGACGAACATCAGGGTGATTCGTGATCGTCACACGTGGTGCAGTCTTGTCCGTCATTTGAGTGAGGTCAGCGCCTTGCACGCGTGTCTTCGCGTACTCCAACGCGTTCAGGTAGCCCGTCGAAAGAGTTGCGATTGCTTTCGTACCGACCATCATGCGTGCGTACTCAATGACTTTGAACATTTGGGCAATACCGTTGTGTACGTCGCCAACCAACCAACCAACAGCGGGTTCGTTTTCACCGAACGTCATTTCGCAGGTGGTGGAAACTTTCAGGCCCATCTTCTTTTCAACGTTAGTTGCGTATACGCCGTTGCGTGCGCCTAGTTCACCCGTTGCTAAATCAACATGGTACTTGGGAACAACGAAGAGTGACAAACCTTTTGTTCCGGGTCCCGCTCCTTCAGGGCGAGCAAGTACAAGGTGAACGATGTTGTCGGCCATGTCGTGCTCACCGCTCGTAATGAAACGCTTGACTCCTTCAATGTGCCACGACCCGTCCGGCTGCTCGATTGCTTTGGTGCGGCCAACGCCAACGTCGGAGCCTGCATCAGGTTCGGTCAGAACCATTGTGGCGCCCCAACGCTTTTCAATCATGAGCTGACCCCAACGCTTTTGATCTTCGTTACCGAGTGCATCAAGAATCGCGGCGAAGCCGGGACCGGACATAAACAAGAAAGCACCAGGGTTTGCCCCGAGTAGCAACTCTGCGGCAGCCCAACGAAGTGATGGCGGAGCACCGGTGCCACCGAGATGCTCAGGGAGATCAAGGCGCCACCACTCAGCATCCATGAGCGCGTTGTAACTCTTTTTGAAGTCTTCTGGCATGACGACCGTTTTAGTTGCGGGGTCATAGACGGGCGGAACTCGGTCCGAAGAAACAAATGATTCAGAGAGGATGCCTGTTGCGAGGCGATTAACCTCATCAAGGACATCGCGGGCCGTATCTACATCCATTTCGGCGTAGGGGCCTTTGCCCATGCGTTCATCGGCTCCGAACACCTCAAAGAGGTTGAATTCGAGGTCGCGCTGGTTGCTCTTGTAATGTGTCATTTCCGCTCCTTGGTACGGGAAATCGGGCTAAGTTACCCGCCGGTAACAATGATCCTCCCACATGGCAACTTTTGCAAGCAGAGATGCCATATTTTTTCATTTCACCCCTAAAAAGCTACTGAACCTGACACACTCCCCCCACATGAATGCAGCATTTAACCCGATCTAAACCCTGAGGAGACTTCATGATCGTCTTTAAAAGCCTGCTGCCAGAGGTTGAGATTCCCAACATCTCAATCACCGATTTCATCTTGCGCGAAGCGGACCGGGTTCCCGACCGGGAGGCTTTGATTGATGGTCCCACCGGACGCAGTTACACGTATGGACAACTCAAAGGAATGATCTATTCATTCGCCGGTGGTCTTGCGGCAAAGGGTTTGGGTAAAGGCGACACGATCGCATTGATGTCACCGAATATTCCTGAGTTCGCGATTGTGTTCCATGGCGCAGCAGTTGCTGGAGTAGCGGTGAGCACGATCAATCCAACGTACACAGCCGATGAAGTTAAGTTTCAGCTCAATGATTCAGAATCAAAACTCCTCGTCACAATCGGTATGTTTTTAGAAACTTCGCAATTAGCGATTCAGGGAACAGGGGTTTCCGAGATCGTAATAATTGGCGATGCTCCAGAGGGCACAACACCATTCACATCACTATTCGGCAATCCAATCGCACAGGTTGACATTGATCCGAAGGAACAGATTGTTGTACTTCCCTACTCTTCCGGAACTACAGGTCTTCCCAAAGGTGTGATGCTCACCCACCACAACCTGGTGGCAAACTTAATGCAGGTCGAAGACGCCCTTGAAGTTGAAGACGGTGAAATAGTTCTTGCAGTTCTTCCGTTTTTCCACATTTATGGAATGCAAGTGCTCATGAATGAATTTCTCTCCCGTGGAGCAACGATTGTTACGGTGCCACGTTTTGATTTAGAACAATCACTATCAATTATTCAAGACCGGAGAATTACTCGGTTCTTTGTCGTCCCACCAATCGTGTTGGCGCTCGCCAAGCACCCACTCATTGACAAGTACGACCTCAGTTCTCTGAAGCAAGTTTTCTCCGGCGCCGCTCCACTGGGTGCCGAACTTGGCGAAGAAGCAGCCGCACGAATTGACTGTAGTGTTGTCCAAGGGTTTGGGATGACCGAACTCTCACCGGTGAGTCACATTTCGCTTGAAGGTCGCTCGAAAGCGGGCACGGTCGGACTTACTGCACCCAACACGGAAATCAGAATTGTTGACCCCGAAACCGGTGAGGACCAAGGCGTTGACGGTGTTGGTGAATTGTGGATTCGTGGCCCGCAGGTCATGAAGGGTTATCTGAATAACCCCGGTGCCACCGAAATCACAATTGACCCAGAAGGTTGGTTGAAGACAGGAGACATTGCATCAATTGACTCCGAAGGATTCGTGTCAATTGTTGATCGACTCAAAGAACTCATCAAATACAAAGGTTTCCAGGTTGCCCCCGCAGAACTCGAAGCGTTCCTGCTTACCCACCCGGGTATAGCTGACGCTGCCGTGATTGGCATCCCAGATACCGAGTCCGGTGAAATCCCACGCGCGTTTGTCGTGGTGCGGCCGGGTCAGGAAGTGAGCGCCGCAGACATCACTGCGTTTATGGAAGGCCATGTGGCCAAATACAAGGTGATTCACGACATTGTGTTCATCGATGCAGTCCCCAAAAGTGCATCGGGCAAGATCCTTCGGCGCATGCTTCGGGACTAGTTCACCCCACACTCCACCGCAACACATATGCTCTTTGGCATGTTAGAAATTCAACGTTCACTCGTTGACGCCATCGTGGCTCACGCACGGGCTGATCACCCCGACGAAGCATGCGGAGTAATCGCTGGACCAATCGGATCGGACCGACCGGAGCGATTAATCCCTATGGTGAACGCCGTCAGGTGTCCAACCCTCTACGAGTTCGACTCCATGGATCTGCTTCGCCTTTATCGAGAAATGGATGATCGAGACGAAGTACCGGTCGTGATTTACCACTCACACCCTGCAACGCAGGCGTATCCCTCACGCACAGACATCACGCAGGCATCTGAACCTGATGCCCACTACGTCGTGGTCTCAATCCGCGAGACCGGCCCCGCCGAGGGACCATTTGATTTTCGATCCTTTCGAATTGTTGACGGCGAAGTTACCGAGGAGCAAGTTTCAATCCTTGAGTGAGATACTTATGTTTAGCTACATACCCTGTCCAGAATGAGCTCGCTCAGAATGAGAGTGCCTGATCATGACCATTGAAGTCCGCATTCCCACAATTCTTCGCCCCCTCACATCGGGTGAGAAGTTGGTGAGTGCCCGAGGTGCGACCCTCCAAGAGGTTATCAATGACCTCGAGCTCAATTACCCCGGAATCAGTGAGCGACTTATTGATGAAAGTGGCTTACGCCGTTTCATAAATATCTATGTCAACGACGAGGACGTTCGTTTTCTTTCTGGCCTGCAGAGTGCTATCGGCGAAAACGACTCGATCACGGTCTTGCCTGCTGTCGCTGGCGGATAGTTTTCAATGCGCTTTGATTCCCTGCTTGACTCCGTTGGACACACTCCTCTTGTCGGCCTACCTCGACTCTCCCCGTCGGCCGACGTTCGGCTTTGGGCCAAATTAGAAGATCGCAACCCAACGGGTTCGGTGAAAGATCGGGCGGCTTTGGCAATGGTTCTTGACGCCGAGCGCCGTGGACTGCTCACACCGGGGGCAACTCTGTTAGAACCTACTTCGGGAAATACCGGAATATCGCTGGCGATGGTTGCCAAGCAGCGGGGCTATCAACTCGTGTGTGTCATGCCCGAAAACACTTCTGTTGAACGCGCCCAGTTATTGGCGATCTGGGGCGCGAAGGTCATCTACTCCCCGGCGGCGGGTGGCTCCAATGAAGCGGTTCGTGTTGCTAAAGGTTTAGCCGCCGAGAACCCTGATTGGGTCATGCTCTACCAATACGGCAATCCCGCGAATGCTCTCGCCCATTATGAAAATACTGGCCCAGAGTTATTGGCCGACCTTCCTTCGATAACTCACTTCGTTGCCGGCCTGGGAACAACTGGAACGTTGATGGGGGTTGGGCGCTTTTTTCGCGACAACAAGCCTGATGTATCAATTATTGCCGCCGAACCGCGTTACGGAGAACTTGTTTACGGACTGCGCAATCTCGATGAAGGATTCATTCCGGAGCTCTACGACGAAACCCTGCTGACTACCCGCTTTTCTGTTGGCCCAAGAGATGCAGTGAAACGAACGCGAGAGTTATTAGAACTCGAAGGAATCTTTGCGGGAGTTTCGACCGGGGCAATATTGCACGCCGCGCTGGGTATTGCGGCCAAAGCTGTGGCTGCTAAAGAGTCCGCAGACATCGCCTTCATCGTGTGTGATGGCGGCTGGAAGTATCTATCAACCGGTGTTTATGAAGGAACCCTTGACGAAGCCGAAGATGCCATCGACGGTCAGTTATGGGCCTAACAGCCAGAATGCCTTAAGAGTCATAATGTCCCGTAAGACACATCACATTCTTATTTGGAGTCAAACGTGAGCCTACCGCCGCTTGTTGAGCCTGCTACCGAGTTAAGTGTCGACGAAGTTCGTCGCTACAGCCGCCACCTGATCATTCCCGATGTCGGCATGTCAGGACAGAAAAGGCTGAAGAACGCCAAAGTGTTGTGTGTGGGCGCTGGTGGTTTGGGGAGTCCGGCACTCATGTACCTCGCAGCGGCAGGAGTCGGCACGTTAGGCATTGTTGAGTTCGACACCGTTGACGAGTCAAACCTGCAGCGTCAGATCATCCATGGTCAAAAAGATATTGGTCGATCCAAAGCAGAAAGCGCACGTGAGAGTGTGTTGGAGATCAACCCGTACGTGAACGTGCAATTACATGAGGTACGACTTGATTCAACAAATGTGATGGAAATCTTCGCCGACTACGACTTAATCGTTGACGGCACAGACAACTTTGCGACCCGGTATCTCGTTAACGACGCATGCGTGTTGCTCAAGAAGCCATACGTGTGGGGTTCGATCTACCGTTTTGACGGCCAAGCTAGTGTTTTTTGGGCGGAACACGGCCCTTGTTATCGGTGTCTTTACCCTGAGCCACCGCCCCCCGGAATGGTGCCAAGTTGCGCTGAAGGCGGCGTGCTTGGTGTGCTGTGCGCTTCGATCGGTTCCATCCAGGTTACCGAGGCGATCAAATTACTTGCCGGTATTGGTGACCCATTAGTTGGTCGGTTAATGGTCTATGACGCATTAGAGATGACCTATCGACAGGTCAAGATTCACAAGGACCCGCAGTGCGCTGTGTGCGGTGTGAATCCTACCGTCACCGAATTAATTGACTATGAAGCTTTCTGTGGTTCGATCTCCGACTTGGCCGCTGAAGCGGCAAAGGACTCTACAATCTCAGTCCGGGACCTGAAGTCCATGCTTGACGCGAGGGATCGCGGTGAAGACGACTTCCTCCTTATTGACGTGCGGGAGCCCGGTGAGTTCGAGATCGTCGCAATACCGGGAGCGATCCTGATCCCTAAGGGTGATTTCCTCGATGGCTCAGCCCTTTCCGGCCTGCCCACCGACAAGCGAATCGTGTTGCACTGCAAAGTGGGTGGGCGATCAGCCGAAGTATTGGCAGTTGTTAAAGGCGCCGGTTTCAGTGATGCCGTCCACGTTGGTGGTGGGGTGCTTGCCTGGGTTAATCAGATTGAGCCGGAAAAGCCCACTTACTAGTACTGAAGCTTTTCCAACTTTGTCACTTCGATGAGATCCAAACTGATTCAGCTTGCGAGGCCGCCCAAGCCTTCTTGCGCGAGAGCACGAGGATGCAGGCCACGGCGCCCATGGCAAACACGATGCCCTGAATTCCGAAGACAAAGAATTTATACAGAGCTGGATCGCTCATCCAGTCGGTTCCGGCCCTGCTGAGATTCTTCACCGACCAGATCGAGATTCCGAGGATGGTGAGAATGACAGCCGGGCGACCAATCCGAAGTGTCAGATGCTCAACATGAGAGATCACTGAGATCGCGATGAGAACTGGACCGACAACGCCCAGGACTCCGCTTACATTGTTATTCGGTAGGGTGCTCTGCTCAATGAAACTGATTCCATAGATCAGCATGCCCACTCCCAAACTGAGGAGCTGGAAGAAGGATGCATGGATCGTGGTGGCTGCTTTTCTGTCACCGCGCTCCAGTCGGGTTTCCTTGCGGTGGAGTACGAAGAAAGTGCCAATTGCTCCTAGGGTCCAGGCCGATCCCCAACACGTATAGGTAAATAGCGTCAGGGATCCGCTCCCAAATAACGTGGGATCGAAAATGTAGGGGACCCACACTGCGGAAGCAGCCAGGAT
>JBIIOS010000192.1:0-3255 GCA_044336805.1 Candidatus Nanopelagicales bacterium | reverse complement strand
AGGATTCCGAGATTGAAGAACACGAGGGCTGGCAGCCCGAATCGCAGTCGATGAGTATCCAGATGAGTCAGCAATGCCGCGGCAAGGCACAGCGTTCCCAGGGTCAGGAGGATGAACTCAAGCCTTCCGCCTGTTGGCGCCCAGCACAACAGGGATTCTCCGACAGCAAGGGCGAGGAAGCCGATCGCTCCCAACCAGACAGAGGTTTGAGTCACATGGATCGGTTCGGCCTCGCGATCCGAACGCGACATCCGCAGAGTCCAGGCAGCGAGATCATCAACATGATCGGTCATGATGCGCACAGTAGCGCAACTTATTAAGGAATCTGAAGGAATCGGGAAGGTTGGGTGTCCCGCGCTTCTTCCGCTTGCTTTGGTACCAATCATTTACGACCGGGGAAAATTCGGGTCGGGGTCCCATAGACAAGGCCGAGAGGCCAGAATGAGCACATGTCCGCGTCGCCAACCTCTCCTGACGCCGGCGAGTGGATGTTCTCGAAGACCCCGATCGCCCCACCGAGTTCACTTGATCCAAAACCAAGATTTCTGTCCTATGCAGCCTTGGTCACCGGCGTTTGGTCGGGCCTGCTGTCTCTCATCGTTTTTGCCATAGCGCGACTCTTCGGGGTCCCCATGGATGTAGTGCTTGAGGGAACAACTATTCCTGTTTATTGGTTCGCCGTTTTTATTGTTCCCATCGCAGCGGCCCAGGTCGGCGCCATGGCCTCACTTCTTGCGCGTGGAATTCCGCACGCACAAAGAATTGTTTTTTGGGTAGGGACCGTAATTGCAGTAGCTTCAATCGCAGCACCTTTCTTAACGGCAACTTTGGTTTCCACCGCAATAGTTTTGGCGATTATGCACGCAATCACGTGGGGACTTGTGGTGCCACAGATTGCCCGCATCATTGGTGACACCGAACCACGTGCGCATCTCGATAGAGCTCTTCTGTGACGGAGGCGAACATCAAGGGTAGGTCGCTGCCCGTTGCAATGATTGTTGCGATGCGTCCACGTCAATGGGCGAAGAACGTTTTAGTTTTTGCCGCGCCACTCGCTGCCGGTCAACTTTTTGAAGTAGATGTTTTCTGGCCCAGTGTCGGGGCCTTTCTCATCTTTTGTTTGATTTCAAGTGCCACCTATTTAATAAATGATGCCAAAGACCGAGAAAGTGACCGCGAGCATCCAACTAAATACAAGCGGCCAATTGCGGCTGGGGAAATTTCTGTGCCCCTTGCAATTTCGTTCGCTGTAGTGCTTGCAGTTATTTCAGTCGTCGGCTCATTTCTTATTGCACCTGCGTTGGCAGGAGTGGTGCTCGCATACGCAGTATTTACATTGAGCTACTCACTAATACTCAAACAAGAGCCGGTTATTGAACTCGTACTGATTTCCATGGGGTTTTTACTTCGGGCAGTTGCCGGTGGTGCGGCATCGGGTCTCCCTATCTCTCAATGGTTCTTAATTGTTGCAGGCTTCGGTTCGCTATTCATGGCTGCCGGCAAGCGTTACAGTGAACTTAAGCGTGAAGAGAGCGCTGGTTCCCAGAAACAAAATCGACGTAAGTCACTCGACGGTTACTCGCTGAGTTACTTGCGCTTTGTCTGGGGAACCGCTGCCGCGGTCACAATCATGGGTTACGCACTGTGGTCATTTGACGTGGCTCTCACGCCGTCGTCTTTGCCATGGGCGCAGTGGAGCCTGCTCCCGTTCGTGATGGCAATTTTGCGGTACGGAATTGTGATTGACCGAGGTGACGCCGAAGCGCCCGAGGAGGCCGTGCTCGCAGACAAAGGGCTACAAGTATTGGGTGCCGTGTGGCTCATCCTTTTCGCGTTGGGAGCACTAGGCGCATGACCGATGCAGTTGCAACACAACTTTCCGGCTGGGGTCGCACCATGCCCACCGTTGCCCAACTAGTAGAAGCTAATTCGCCAAGTCAAATAGCGGACTTGATTACGCAATCAAGTTCACGCGGTGTTCTTGCCCGAGGCCTGGGCCGTTCCTACGGTGATGCGGCGCAGTCGGGTGGCGCAACCGTGATCGACATGACCACCATGACAGATTTCAGTCTCAATCCAGACACTATGAGTGTCACCGCTGATGCAGGTGCGAGTATCGACAGCATTTTGCGAGAGATTGTTCCCCGAGGTTTTTTTGTTCCCGTGTCTGCCGGTACCCGAATCATTACCGTCGGTGGTGCAATTGCTGCGGACATCCATGGAAAGAATCATCACCGTGATGGAAGTTTCGGTGCGCACGTTACTGAAATCGTGGTCATCGACGGCCTGGGTGAGCAACACACGTTGACCCCGAAAGACTCAAAGTTTTGGGCCACCATTGGTGGCATGGGCTTAACGGGCATTATTACTCGAGCTACTTTTACGGTTATTCCGATTCAAAGTTCCTATATTTCCGTAGATACCGAACGGGCGAAGACCTTGGACTCGGTCATGACTTCAATGATGGAACGTGACCACGAATACCGCTACACGGTTGCCTGGATCGATAGTGTTTCATCTTCTGGCCGTGGTGTGATAACTCGTGGGGACCACGCATCAATCGCGCAGTGCAATTCCGAGGGGATCAAAGACCCAGAAAGTTACGATCCCAAAAATATTGCAACAGCACCGGGTCTAGTCCCACGCGGGCTACTTAATAAATTAAGTGTCCGGGCATTCAATGAAGGTTGGTATCGAAAGCACCCACGCTCACGCACGGGCGAACTGCAACGAATCGGCGCATTCTTCCACCCACTTGATGGTGTTCAAGACTGGAACCGGATTTATGGACCCCGTGGCTTCCTGCAATATCAATTCCAGGTGCCCGACACTGCCAGTGACCTCGTTGGAGTTGCATTGAGTAAATTGCGTGAAATAGGTGCACCCAGTTTCCTCACCGTTCTGAAGCGTTTCGGTCTGGGGAATCAGGCCCCGCTGTCATTCCCGCAATCAGGCTGGACGCTGGCAGCCGATCTGCCCGCTGGAATTTCTGACCTTGGTCGAACACTTGACGAACTTGATGACCGCGTTAGTGCCGTAGGTGGGCGACTTTATTTGGCAAAAGATTCACGTCAATCTCCGGCAAATTTTGCTCGGACCTACCCGCGCCTCGATGAATGGCGTGGGATTCGTGACACCATGGACCCCAACCACGTTTTTGCTTCTGATTTATCTCGACGACTTGAAATCTGAAAGGAATTTGACATGCTCGATGCACTGGGTGAACCACAGTCTGTTCTCGTCCTAGGTGGAACG
>JBIIOS010000050.1:0-12822 GCA_044336805.1 Candidatus Nanopelagicales bacterium | reverse complement strand
CTTGATACGACATCACCGCAACCGCCTTGGCGTTGATTTCGCGGCCATCAGCCGTGCAGACAACCTGCACAATTGCCCCGCCAGGCCCCGTCATCCGGCTCACTTTGCCACTACCCGCATCACGCAATGGGCTCCACTCGGGACTGAATTGCCAGTGCTGAATCCATTGCTGGTTGACGTCATCTGATGTTGCAACATCCTGTACCCGCAGACGGTCCACACCAAACATCACGGTGCGAGTCTGCCGAATATCGCCATTGCTGATGAGCTCGTATGCACTGGCCCCACGCTTGCGACCTGTCATCGGATCGTCATTGGATCGACCGAGCGCTTCGAGCACCGAGTGGGCTGCGACGCCTCGGCTCCAGGTGAGTTCCGTGGCATTCTTTTTGTCAGCAGTTCCTCGGTCAGAAAGAACGGGCGTGCCGCGGGTGAACCAGGTAATCGATCCCTTGTCCACGTGTCCGTGCATTTCCCGCGGCGGTCCGAACCGCAGGGTGTAGTGCATACCCGACTTCGTGTCCGCCGCCCATCCCTCCTGCGGACACCACAGACCCCCACCATTGGCATGCTGGTTGTCCTTATCCCCGTCCCCGATTTCCTCGAGGACACCATCGGGTCGGACGAGAGCACTTCCGGCTTGGGCAACCGTGAGATTCCGGGGCAGGTCAGCCTCTTGTGCAAGCTTTTCCCAAAGCCGTGTGTTCAAGAGGTGGTAGGCGCTCGACTGCTCACGACTGATGCCGCAGTTGGAGAACACTTCGTTGTAGTCGCGCAGGATTCGCTGTCGTGCCTTCACTGCCCACTCGGGGCGATCGAAGGTGGTGGCTGCTTTCAGAAGTAACAGATTCGACTGAGCCCCGTGATTGTGCGGCTTGTATAACGGAAGGCCGTAGTAGCGGCGGTCGTCTAGTAGCGCTGTTCCCAATATGTCTGCGGTTGTGACGAAAATCGACGCGGGAGCGGCGCGGTTCAAACAGATCATGGTTTCCAATCGGCGTCGGATCTGCCCTTCCGTCCACCCCGAACTCTGACTTCGAATTTTCGTTGCGGTCGGTCCCGGATCAGGGAACGTGCGGGCGAAGAGCGAAACAATCGATTCCGCAGTTTCCGGTTGGCGTGCAGCAATGGGTATCAGCCACGCGAGCGAATGCAACCACAGTGACTCCTGTGCGGAGTTCGCCCGAAAAGCTCGGAGGCCGGAAGTTGACAAAGGAACCCGCTGTGAGCCCCAGTCGAGCCAGGTCACGGCCTCGCTCGGATCCCCGGTGAACTTGGCAGTCTTGTCAGATAGCCGTTCACAGACGCCCGCATTTATGTTTTTCGTCGATGAGTCAGATGAGTCAACTGAGGCCAGCGTTGCCGAGGAGGCAGGTTCGACAACTCCGCCCACAAGTGAGCCGGAGGTAAGGATGACAATCACTGCGGCGACAAGGCCAAAATTGGGCCTGGTGCAACCCCGCCTCGACATTGGTGCATTATCTACCGCATGGGCGACCCCGTCGTAGCAGTGGTCGGCCTCGGTTACGTCGGTCTCCCGCTTGCGGCGAGAGCAGTTGAGACCGGGCTTAGCGTGGTAGGTGTCGACACTAATGTCGACCGTGTTGCGGCACTTAACGACGGTCGCTCATATATCGATGACCTCGCTGATGCCAATGTCCGCGCAATGCTTGACCTCGGGTTTCGTGCCACGAGCTCGGTGGGCCTGGAGGACGCTATCGATGTATTCGTCATCTGTGTTCCAACGCCACTCTCACCCGGTGGCGGACCGGACTTGAGTGCCGTGCGGGCTGCAGGAGCCGAGATCGTACGCGCTCTGCGGCCAGGGGCACTTGTCGTGCTGGAGTCGACCAGCTACCCAGGAACTACCGAGGATGAATTGAGACCGATTCTTGAGTCTGGCGGCCTCGTGGCGGGTCTGGACTTTGCCCTCGCGTTTTCGCCCGAACGCATTGACCCCGGGCGAACGACTCATGACTATGCCTCGGTGCCCAAGGTTGTTGGCGGCCTTACGCCTGCGTGCCGCGATGTGGCGGCAGAGTTTTACGGGCGACTGGTCACCACGGTGGTCACCACCCGTGGACTTCGGGAGGCCGAGATGGCCAAACTGATCGAGAACACTTATCGGCATGTCAACATCGCGCTCGTCAACGAGATGGCACGTTTTTGTCATACCCTCGGCATCGACCTGTGGGATGCGATCGAGGCTGCCGCCACTAAGCCGTTCGGTTTCCAGCGCTTCGATCCCGGCCCGGGTGTTGGTGGTCACTGCATCCCGATCGACCCGAACTACCTAAGCCATTATGTACAGGAGCAGACCGGTGAGACATTCAGATTTGTCCACCTTGCGCAGGAGATCAATGCCGCTATGCCCGAGTTCGTCGTGGCGCGAATACAGCAACTGTTGTTCGACGAAGGGATCGCAATGTCGCAGGCTCGGGTTCTGCTGATTGGGGTGACCTATAAAGCCGATGTCGCGGACGATCGTGGGACTCCCGCGCTGCCGATCGCAACTTCATTAGCTGCTGCCGGCGTACAGGTAATGTTCCACGATCCCATCCTCCCGAACTGGACCGCAGGTGATGTCCCGCTGGTGGCGGTGCCGATGATCGACCATGCATTCGATGCTTGTGATGTCGCCGTACTGCTGCAAGCGCATCGCGTGCTTGACCTCGAGATGATCGCTTCGTCTGTGCCAGCCCTGTTGGATGCTCGGGGAGTTGTGCCACGGGGCATCCCCGGGGTCGTGTACCTGTGAAACGGCGACCTACGTTTATCTGGGGAATTAGGTGCCGAAATGCCCTTATTGGGGGGCGGTGCACAAGCGCGCGAGGGGTCAGAGGACATTTATGCCAGTGGACTCGGCTCGGTTTTCAACCGGGGGCGTCTGCTGTACGAAGGGCACGTTGCCCCTCGTGTTTTACGTTAGGGAGAAAAAGCAACATGGCAACAGGAACAGTAAAATGGTTTAACTCGGAAAAAGGCTTCGGCTTTATCGAGCAGGCTGACGGCGGACCAGACGTTTTCGTTCACTACTCAGCAATTGATTCAAGTGGATACCGTTCACTCGATGAAAATCAAGCTGTCGAATTCGACATCACCCAGGGCCCAAAGGGACCTCAGGCTGACAAGGTTCGCATCGTCTAAATACAGACTTTTAGGCTTCTTAGGGTGGCCCTCGGCATTACGCCGGGGGTCATTCTTTTTGCTCACATGGGTAATTTCCCATAAAATAAAAGAAATAACTGGTATTTATCCGCAAATACTGTTAAATTATCGGTCTTATGGCTGAAATACGGATTTCTGATGCCGCCTCAATGCTAGGCGTCTCGGACGACACGGTCCGGCGCTGGATTGAGCTCGGCAAGCTCAGTGCCGGCGCCCCCGGGCACGGTCCCCGGACTGTGAGCTCAGAAAGTCTCGCCCTCTACATGTCGGCGGCATCCCGACTGGAAAACACGCCGGTAAGTGCCTCAGCTCGCAATCGGTTTCCGGGAATCGTGACGCGGGTGGAAAAAGATGGCGTTATGGCTTTGGTTGAAATCCAGTCCGGGCCGCACCGGGTGACCTCATTATTGAGCCGCGAGTCGGCTGAAGAACTTGGATTGGCACCGGGGGTACGCGCCACGGGGGTTATCAAATCAACGAATGTGGTGATCGAGTTGGAGCCAAACTCATGAACAAAGTTTTCCGGGTATTGCTGGCGGTTGCTTTAGTAGTTGGGTTAGGTGCACTCTTCCCTGGTGCATCTGGAGCAGCGACTAAGCCGAATACCGAGCTGACCGTATCGGCAGCATCCTCCCTCACCGATGTATTCCCCGTGATTGCCGATGCTTTCACAAAGCGTTATCCGGGTACGGAAATCAATTTCAACTTTGCCGGTAGTTCTACGATCATGAACCAAGTAATGGCCGGTGCCCCCGTCGACGTTATTGCAACCGCTTCAGAGCCCACAATGCAGATCGGCGTTGATGCACAGCAGGTTCTTCGCCCACTTTTTTTTGCAAGGAACTCCATGGCAATTGCAGTACCGGCTGGGAATCCGGCGAACATTAAGAGCCTGGCTGATCTAGAACGCGGCGGGCTGTTCCTTGGAGTGTGTGATCCGGTGGTCCCTTGTGGCGCTTCCGCAATTGAGATTTTTGCTAAGAACAAGCTCAACGTTACGCCGGTCACGCGCGAACTCGATGTTCGTTCACTGTTGGGCAAAGTAATTTCTGGCGATCTCGATGCGGGGATCGTTTACATAACCGATGTGAAGGCCGCTGGCAGCAAAGTGGAATTCGTTGAGATTCCGGTCAAGGAAAATGTCATGACCACGTATCCAATCGCGATGGTTTTGACGACGGAAAACTCTGAGCTATCGAATCGATTCGTGAATTTTGTGCGCTTTAGCACTACCTCACAAGCAATTTTGCGCGCATTTGGTTTTGCGAAGCCTTGGTAAGCACGTAAATAAATTGAGGCGTCAACGATCACCGCTGTTTCTCTTGATCCCCGGACTCATCGCGTTAATCTTTTTATTGGTTCCCCTCATTGCGTTAATTGCACAAACGCCATGGGAGTCCTTCCCAAAAATTATTTCTTCACCCGAAGCACTAGAAGCACTCCGACTCTCATTCATTACTTCACTTGCGGCAACGGGGCTTGCCGCGGTATTTGGGATCCCCATGGCATGGTTGCTCGCCCGAGAGGCGCTTCCTTTCACGGGTCTATTTCGTGCCTTAGTAATCGTTCCTTTGTTGCTGCCTCCGGTTGTTTCCGGTGTTGCTCTGCTTGAGGCACTGGGTCGACGCGGTCTCGTTGGTGGGTTCTTGTACGACAACTTTGATATTACGTTCCCATTCACCACGGCTGGTGTGGTTATTGCGACAACGTTTGTGGCGATGCCGTTTCTGATCATCACGCTTGAGGGTGGTTTTCGCTCCCTTCACCAGCGTTATGAGGATGCTGCCGCAACACTTGGCGCTGGTCAGAGGCGAATCTTTTTTAGAGTAACGATGCCCATGGTGGCTCCTGCTGCTATCGCTGGACTCGTGCTGTGTTGGGCCAGAGCTTTAGGTGAATTTGGAGCCACAATTACATTTGCCGGGAACTTTCCCGGAGTGACACAAACAATGCCCCTTGCGGTTTATACGGCGCTGGAATCTGACCGATCTGTGGCGATCGCGCTCTCGTTGGTGTTACTGGTGGTCAGTGTCGGGGTGCTCGTCGCATTGCGCGGTAGGTACTTGCAAACGAGGGCATCATGAGAATTATTGCGAACTTCACTGCTTCCCGAGGGGACTTCACCCTAGATATTGACACGACCATTTCTTCGGGAACGGTCACAGCGGTACTTGGCCCTAATGGGTCCGGAAAGTCCACACTGTTAAGAACACTTGCCGGACTCCAAGAAATAGACTCGGGAGAAATCCGATTCGGTGACCGGATTGTTAATGCGGCACCGTCAATTCACGTTTCTCCCCAAGAGCGATCCGTTGGCGTTGTATTTCAAGACTATGCGCTCTTTCCCCACCTGACCGTTATGCAAAATATTGCTTTTGGGCCACGATCCCTGGGAGCATCAAAAAAAGAAGCGCAAGCGCAATCCCAAGCGCAGATGAATTCGCTGGGGATCACCGAATTGGCGAACCGAAAACCCGGTCAAATTTCAGGAGGGCAAGGCCAACGGGTGGCACTCGCTCGAGCGCTCGCAACCCAACCAGATCTTCTCTTGCTTGACGAGCCCCTAGCCGCTCTCGATGCTCAAACTCACGAAAGCGTTCGAGCTGAACTTGACCGGCAGATAAAAGCATTCGCCGGGTGTGTGGTTTTTGTCACCCATGATCCACTTGATGCGATGCTGCTTGCTGATCGCGTTATTGTTCTTGAAAACGGTGTGATTACCCAGGACGGAACACCGGGTCAACTTGCAGCCAGACCTGAAACCAGTTACGTCGCAACATTGATGGGCGTAAACCTCATCCGCGGGCAAGCTCATGCTGGTGTTTTACAGGTCGAGGGTGGTGGGGTGCTGCAGATACCACAAAGCTCACTGGAGGGTGAAGTCTTGGCAGTACTGCGGCCCGAGGCGATCACACTTCACATCAATGAACCTGAAGGCAGTGCTCGCAATGTGTGGCAAGGAACTGTGAATGGACTAACACCAATGCATGACCGAATTCGGGTAAGTGTTGAAGCATCTCCGCCGGTTGTTGCCACAATCACTCACGCATCCCTTGCGGATTTGAAGTTGGCCGTCGGTGCTCCGATTTGGATCAGTGCCAAGACTTTGACCATCGAGGCGTTCTCCAAATAATTGTTTTCCGTGGCGGTTACATCACCTCAGGTTCCGGTGTAAATGCCGTCGCGCCTTTCCAGGAAACTCTTGACCCCTTCTGCGGCATCTTGGCTTTCTAAAATTTCGGGGAGGATTTGACGTAAATGTTCGATTCCGGCCGCTTCACCCGACTCCCGAACCACACGTGCGTTGGCGAGTGTCCCGTAGACGCCCAGGGGTGCTTGCTTAGCTATCAATTCCGCTATTTCAATTGCCCGTTGAGTGTCGCCTCCAACGGGTGTGATCTCCTGAACAAGTCCGATCCGCAACGCCTCTTCCGCGCCAAACTCTTCACCGGTGAGGAGAAAGCGCATCGCGTTACCCCAACCCAGTTGTTCCGTGGCCCGAATCGTGGCGCCACCAAAAGGAATAATTCCGCGACCGACCTCAAGTTGGCGAAAGCGTGTATTTTCTGCAGCGATCACAATGTCGCTGGCTAATGCCAACTCGATGCTGATGGTGAAGGAAATTCCATGTAAGGCCATCACGATTGGCTTACTCACTTTCGCACCCCACATTCCATAGGGGTCAATCTCCGAGTTGCCGGAAAGAGCCACTGGGCCGCGCTTTGCAACTTCGGCACTCACTTCGGCGAGGTCAAGTCCCGCACAGAAGTGATCGCCGTGGGAGAAAACGACGCCTACCCGCAAGTTGGGGGAGTCTTCAAGGAGTTGATAAGCCTGCGCCAACTGGTCAATTGCCGCGAGATTCATAGCATTGTATTTTTCGGGGCGGTTGAGTCCAATGAGGAGAATGTGACCCTGCTCTTGGACCGTGATCAGACTTTCAACTGGTGTAGGCATGAACGAATGCTAGTCGTGGTGTTAGATTTTCCGGCATGGAGAACGAACCCTCGATTGCATACTCGGTAAGCCCGGCGAATCGGTCGTGGACCGTAACCAAAATTGTGGCGATAATCGCCGCAATTCTTACTGGGCTCTACATGTTGCCTTGGGCCATTGCCACGTTGCGTGATGTGAAGCACTGGGGAGTGTTCTGGGTGAACCTGTTACTGGGTTGGACCATTATCGGTTGGATCATTGCATTGGTGATGGCGCTTCGTTCACAGGATCGAGTTGTTATCGTGGTCACGGATACCTCTCGTGAGTAGTGCTGTTCCTTCTCGCACGTTCGCTGTACGCGATGAAGATTCACTTGATCTTGAGGCACTGCTGAAATGGACCAATGAAAGAGGCATAGGCCTTCAGGGGCCGTTGGAACTGTTGCAGTTTCAAGGTGGTGCGAGCAACTTGACCTATTTGGTGACTGATTCGACGGGAACGGCTTATGTGTTACGTAAACCCCCGCACGGCGTGAAGGCGGCGAGTGCCCATGACATGGGGCGCGAAGCACGGGTGTTGAGTGCACTGAGTCCTGTTCTGGCGGCCGCACCCAATGTGATTGCGTATTGTGACGACGCAGAAGTTCTCGGGACACCTTTTTACTTGATGGAATACATCCAGGGTCATATCTTGAGTTCTTCAATACCGGCTGAACTCAATGGCAGCGAAGACGCCGTCCGAGTCCTTTGCGAGTCTATGGTTGACGCTTTCGCCCAACTTCACCAAATTAATGTCACTGAGGTGGGACTTGCTGAGCTTGATCGTGGAAATGGTTATGTTGCTCGCCAAGTTTCTGGTTGGTCCAAGCGTTATCGCGATGCACGCACACCGGACGTCCCCGATGCAGAGAGCCTCATGGCTTGGCTTTCCAGCAACCAACCACCTGATGTTGAGCACGCGCTCATCCATGGGGATTGGCGCTTTGACAACCTGGTACTCGATTCCAACGGTAAATTGATTGGAATTCTTGATTGGGAGATGTCGACGGTAGGTGACCCATGCATGGACCTAGGTGCAGCAATGTCCTATTGGGTTCAAGCAGATGACGATTCGGAGTTTTCCAGTTTTCGTATGCAACCCTCAAATGTCCCTGGAATGTTGACCCGATCAGAGATTATTGAACGCTACGCGGCACTCATGGGTGGCGAGGTTGCGGAATCTTTGCGAGTTAATTGGAAATTTTATGAAATCTTCGGATTATTCAGACTCGCTGTAATCATTCAACAAATTTGGGCGAGGTATCAATCCGGTGCATCAACGAATCCGCGATTTGCGGGATTTGGCCAAGTGGTCAATATGCTGATGACCCGAGCACAGAATCAATTAACGAACCCAAATACATGAATAAAATTACTTGCATTTAGCATTTGGGCATGGACCTGACCTCTTCCTTGGCGCAGGCGGGGTGGACCCTGACACCCGCGCGAGGAGCGGGACCGGAAAATCGACGATTGAGTGAAGTCGAAGGCGGCAATGTAAAAATTGAAGTGCTTACATCGCAAGAGGTCGCAGATAAAGTCTGGGACTTGTTAACGAGCAAGTATTTTCCACACTACGCGGTCACCGCATGGCAGAGTTCCGCCCTTGTTTCTCGTCTCGACAGATACCAGAGCCGTTAAGAAGCCAAGGTCCCGGCGAAAATCTGCCAAGCCAAAATACTCTTGGCAATCAGGCTAAGGAATATGTAGGCGCGTTCCCCGTACCGGTAGTTAGCCCACTTACCTACCTGCTTGTACTGCAGGTATTGGACTAATGCGAATGAGTTGAAGAACAGGAACAGTGAAACAATAATTCCGTAAACAAACGCCGGAGTCTCATTCGCAGAAGTTGACCCGGGGGTGACTACAAAGATTGTCACAATGATCCACGGCACGATCCCGGTGATACAACCAAATACAAAGGGAAGCATCCCGCCGCTGCCTGGCTGTTCGTATTTTTCTTGGAGCCAACCGAAGAGGATCATCGAGGCATTGACACCAAAAATAGCGATTAGCGCAGCTACGTCCGAGATTCCTGTGATTTGAGCGATTAAAACAATCATGATCGAAGAGCTAATCGAGTACTCAACCCACCGGAAATAGTTGTGTTGCAGGTTCAACCCTGCAATGTACTTTGGGAAAAACATGGGACTTGCAACGAGGAAGTGGAAAAAGGCCGAGAGTGCAAAGAACAAAGCGACACCCCAAGCAATTGGAGAGTCAAATAGTGTGACGGTGTCACTGGGCGGTGTTCCGGGTGGCCCTTCCATGTAAGTCGCCGTAACGGGCAGGGTGAAGTCATTGGCCAACACCAAAATGAGTATGAGTTGAATGAGATGCGCGAATCCCGCAATCACATTCCATCGGCGCAAGCTTTGATCGGTTATATTCATGATTCCTTCTTCCAGAGATGTGTGCGCCGTTTTTTGGATGGTATGTATTCAACAGGTGTCTCAGGTGGCACTTCGAAACGCAATTGTCGCAGCTCCACAATGCTACTTGCCATGGCAACTATGGGAACCGCCAGTAGCGCACCAGCCACGCCGAAGAGGGCTGCTCCGAGAAGGACCGAGGCGAAGGCAACGGCCGGGTGGACATTAACGGCGCGCGCACTAATCCTTGGTTCAATTGTGAGATTCTCAATCTGCTGATAAAGGATCCCCCAGAGCAGGGCAATGATTCCGATCCAAGGATTCCCGCTGAGTAAACCAATGAGAACGGGAAGCGCGATCGCAATGTATGTGCCGATTGTTGGTACAAACTGCGAAACGAGTCCGGTCCAAATTCCCAGCGCCAGCCACGACGGCATGCCAATTGCGAAGAAAACTACTGCCGTTGTGCTGCCATTTATTAGCGCAAGAACAACGCGTGCGGCCACGTAGCTTCCGGTCTTGTTCGCAGTAACACTCCACACCTGCTCAGCAAGCGGCTGAAATCTTGGTGAGAAAAGTGATTGGATGTAACGACGGAATCTTGGTGCATCTGCCGAGAGATAAAAAGTAAACAGGCCAATGGTGAAGAGCCCAAAAAAACCGAGAGCAAGTGAACCAAGCAACCCAAGCACACCCTGCAGTACCGCTGAGGCGTACTCGGCTGATTTTTCTGGGGTGAGATTCAACTGCTCCCAAAGGTCGACAATTTCATAGCTTGAATTTGTGCGTTGGTTAAACCACTGCAACGCGCTATCAAGGATCGCAGGAAGGCTCTCGAGTAGCTCCGCAATCTGATTGACGAGCAGGTTTCCGAAAACGGCACTAAATACCACAAAGAAAACGATGATGGAAATCATCACTATTGCGGTGGCGAAGCCACGCTTCATGTGCCGCGCGAGTCGGCCGACCGCAGGCTCCATTGCGATTGAGGCGAACCAAGCCATCAGGATAATGAAAATTACGCCTCCACCGTCCTCCAGCAGAAACTGGAGAAGAAGTGCGATAGCCACGACTGCAAGAACGATAAAGCTAGTTCGCCAAACATTCTTTGGATCAAACACAATCGTCTTCGGATCGCTCATAGGGACAGGGTAGCCCCTCTGCGCCAACTGGCCCTGATCCCGCAAGGGAACTTGTCTAAATTGCCAACTGTGCTTAAATGTATGGGTGCGTCATTTTGTTGCAGTGGTCTTTGCGCTCATGTTGCTGGGGAGCTTCCCCAATTCATCAGGGGCTGTCCAAGTGCCGGTAGAGAGCCTCGCGCCCATTGATACCCGCGCGCAGGAAGCTAAGAAGCACCGTAAAGGAAAAGTTTGCCCAACGAAAAACTTTTGGTTAGGTGCCGGTTGGGGGGCGGATCGAGGCAAGCGATCGCACAAGGGAATAGACATGGGGGGTAAACGCGGTACCCCGATATTTGCCGTTGAAGCTGGACGGATAGATCGAACGAAGCGCCAATCAAATGGTGCACTGCAGATTGTGCTGCGCGGTAAAAGTGGGTCCAAGTATTACTACGGACACATGAGCAAGGTCACGATCAAGGGCGGACAGAAAGTCAAAAAAGGTCAAGTCATTGGCAAAATGGGTGATTCTGGGTCTCCTGGTGCGGTGCATTTGCACTTCGAATACTGGAAGAGTGGCCGGGAATCCGCGGCTATAAATCCCATCAAATTTGTTAAGCGAGTGTGCAAGAGTATTTAGTTGACTAACTCACGACATAGGTAGTTAGACGTGGGTAATTAATAGAACCACCGCGGTTACGAGCAACAAAATCCCCGAAGCCATGAGAACCAGTCGATAGGTTCGGGCATTCATTCGGTGACGACTCGCTGCAAGTGCGATCACGATCACAACTTTGGCGCCAACCAGGGCCAAGTAAAAGGTGAAAAGAAAGATGACCGCTTGAGCTGGACTCTCACGCCAAAATGCAATCAAAATTGTTGATCCAGCAGTAATCCAAAAAATCCATGGAGCGGGATTGAGAAAGTTGATCAACGCCCCTTGAACGACGACCGGAAGTTTCATCAACTTTGTTGGCTTCTTGTTTCCCATGTCGAGTTCAGAGTTGCCCATTTTGTGAGCGGACCAAAGAATTTCAATTCCGAATGCTGCAACAACGACCGCCCCCACGATTCCAAGAACCGTGATTGCGCTGTCGGGCAATTGGGATACGAGTGTCAGCGAAAGCACGATAATGACCGAGTCAGAGAACAAGGGGGCTATGGCAATTCGTAGGCCCGATCCAAGTCCACTTCGAAGTGTGGTTGAGATCGCAAGTCCGGTGAGTGGGCCGGGCGCTACACCCGAACCTAGACCGATGCTCAGACCTGCAAGTAGTGCGGTCAGCATGCGCTCGTAATACCCATCATTGGATCAGTATGTCGAACAGAACCTAAATCCAGGTGGGCATCCATATGCGAAGCTTCCATTGGTCATAGGGAATGACTTCCCCGGTCCAGATCGGATAAAACCACCACGCGGCCGCAACGACAGCGATTAGGTACAGCGCAATCAGCGCAGTCACCCAATGTTGTTGGCGAACAGAACCCTTTCGACTATTTTGCAGAAGTTTCATTATGGTCAGTGCAATCGCCATGACGACAAATGGAACGTAGATCACCGTATAGAAAGTGAAGATTGTGCGGTCGAGGTACAACATCCACGGCAACCAGCCAGCGACTATTCCAGCTAGTAGCGCACCGGAACGCCAATCACGAGTAGTAACCCAATTCCACAATTGATAGGGGATTGCGAGCAACGCCGCCCACCAAATGATTGGGTTGCCTAGCGCAAGCACTCCCTGCGCGCAGTGATCGGTGGGACAACCCAAGCTTCCATCTTTAATGCTTTCGTAGTGAAAGTTGGTTGGGCGGGTCATGAAGGGCCATGAAAGCGGGTTACTTTGATAACCGTGATCGGTGTCAAGGTCTACGTGAAAGCCCCACGCTTGCCGGTGGTACTCAATGAGAGACCTCAGTGCATTGGGAATTAACGAAGGGTCTTTGTCATTGGCCCAGTTTCGGCCCCAACCCCCCGGAGCAAGGAACCAGCCACTCCACGAAAGCAAGTAGATAAAGATGACGGTGGCCAGTGAGGTGAGGATGACGATTGGCGCACTTTTAGTGAGCGTCGCAAGCCAAGGACGACGGACGCCCACCGTACGACGAGTTGAGACATCCCAGAGCAGAGACATCAGCATGAAGATCGAGATAAACCACAGGGCGGACCACTTAACGCTGACGGCCAAT
>JBIIOS010000191.1:0-3262 GCA_044336805.1 Candidatus Nanopelagicales bacterium | reverse complement strand
GGCGGCGGCCCAATCGGGTGTTGTACCCATTACATACAGGATGTCGGTCAAACCCCGTGACTCAGCGGTTTCGACCACGCCGTCCAGGTTGTCCCACTTGTACTCACCCTTGGCAAGTTCAATTTGCGACCATGCAGTTCCGTTGTCCCACAGGCGCAATGCACCAAATGGAGCCGATGCCCAAGCGCCACCCTCGGCGCCTTCAATATGCAAGCCGACTAGGGATGGTTGCACCGCATTGGGGTCAATCACCGCTGACTCGGTAGGAGCTGGCGTTTCGCTCCCGGTCGTCTCGGAACCCCCACCGCAAGCGGTCAGCAGCAGTGCGCCTGCTGCGAGAACACTCGCTACGGCGTAGTAGCGGGGCTTGGAACCAGAGTTGCCTGATTCTGATCGTTTTGCTGAGCGGTTCCAAACCATAGGGGCATGCTTCCAATCGTTATTGAGGTACCGGGAATTACTGTTGAACAACGGTTCATTGCATCACATTGCACCGTCGCGTTTGCAGGGACAGTGTAAGTCCCGCTGCCTGAGTTTGACCACACGACTGCATCAGGTTGGGTGTAGTCACCCATCTGGCACACGTTTACCGCGCCTTTGGTGCAGGTGTAGTAGGAGTTATTCATCCACATGTATGCGGTCTGGTAACCAATGGAGCCTGTGGTGCCGTCCTGCAGGGTGATACCTATGAGTGAGTTGGGCGTATCCCAGTAGTACCAGTACGCACGATCCACACCTTGGATCATGTTCTCCAAGTAGGTTTGTGCGGTCCACGCTGCTGCGGTGTCTCCACTAATGCTTCGACCCTTGATGCTGCCTGGGCCCTTAATTCCGTAGTTGATCTCGGTATCCCACAGTTGCTTTGAAGCGGGAACCTTAGACGCCTTGAGTTGGCTGTTCACCTGATCCAGGTATTTCGCCCGGTCACCAGGATTACCTTGACCATCGGGGTAGGTGTGTACGGAGATTACGTCAACCGGCCAATTAGCCTTCTTCAGTGCCGCGAGATAGGCGGGGAAGAAACGCTTGTACGCGCTTTCCAAACGAACGGTGCTACTTGCACTGACAACCTTTGCACCTGGATCGTATTTACGAATAATTACCGATGCAGCCTTGGTCAAATCAGCCATTTGTTGGGGTGTGCCCGCCCAGAAAGTGCTCAGGTTGGCTTCATTCCAGATTTGGTAGGCGTTGATGCTGTTGCCGTAGCGCTTAACAACCGCGGTGACCCATTTTTTCCAGTCATCCATTTTGGGAACGGATGCCGCGCCCTTGTTGGGGTACGTGCCCTGCTTTAGGTTTGTTGCCGCCCACTTCGGGGTACTTCCCAAGACGTAGAGCACCTCAGCGTTTTGCTTATTCGCATTCGCTATTGAAGCATCGAAGCCATTCCACCAATACTTGTTTTTCCCTTGTTGGACCAGGCCCCACGCGACACCTGAGTCCCATAGCCGGATCGCGCCGTAACTCACACCTGGATCAACCCCGAGCGAGATATCTGGCACGTGCATCCCGAACTGCACCTTGTTGATTGGCCCGTCAGCCGAAGCTGGATTTGCGAGCACCACGGATGCTGCCAAGCCAAGGGAAAGGGTTATGGAGATGAGCGCACGGCGCATATTTAAAATCCTTCACATGTTGGGAAGTACCAAAAGGAACCCTCTGAACCTAACCCATGCAACCCGCAAAACTAACTAACCACGCCAATTTTGAGTGAAATCAAGGTGAACTAATACGCCCCACTGCCAGTAATAACTACTTTCACTGTTTTTGCGACAATGACAAGGTCAAGGGCTGGGGACCAGTGCTCGACGTAGTCCAAATCCAGCCGCATTCGCTCATCCCAGTCAACCGCCTTGCGACCGGATACTTGCCATAAACCGGTTAAGCCTGGCTTGGTGAGGTGACGACGGTGATCCGCGTCGCCAAAAAGTGGGATCTCGTCGAGTAACACGGGGCGTGGGCCTACCAGGGACATGGTTCCCCTGAGCACGTGCATGATTTGGGGCATTTCATCAATTGACCAGCGGCGCAGAATCCCACCAAAAGGGGTGATGCGGGGGTCGTTTTGGTATCGGTGGCCGATGTTTTCATCAGGCATACCGATCACTTGCTCCCGCTGTTCATCCGATCCGACATACATGGTCCGAAATTTCACAACATTGATTACTTCACCGCCACGGCCAATTCTTTGGTGGCGGTAAAAGATTGGTCCACGACTGGAGAAGAAAGTTCCGACGGCGGCAAATGCCATGAATGGCAGGAAAAGAATTAAGAGCAAGACACCCGAGACAAGGTCCAATACTCGTTTAATTGCTCGCTTTGACCCGGTGAGCTGCGGTTCGTCGAGGTGGATGAGCGGAAGATCTGCCTGCATACGCATGGTGACGCGTGGACCAACAAAATCACCGAGCGTCGGTGCAACCAACAGGTCAATGCGTGGTCCTTCAAGTCGCCACGACAAGCGACGAATGAGGTCTTGGCCCAAAAGTGGTGTGCCGGCAATAGCAACGGTATCCACGTCATTAATTGCTATGCGTGCCATGACTTCGTCTAACCAACGAACAAGTTGCTCTTCGGTGCAATCTTCTGCAGGTTCCTGTGAAACGTCAACAACGGTGAATCCGGCAACGGGATCTCGGTCCAGCATGTCAACGATTTCTTGCTGCCGATCCCCTTCGCCGATCACCATCGTTCTATGTAAATAGTTTCCGTATCTACGTTCATGACGCAACCAGGTGCGTAACCCCCACCGTTCGCCGAGCAGAAAAATCATGCCGACAACAAAAGTGATCAGAACGAAACCACGAGAAAGGTCAAGCTTTAAAGCAAACGCGACAATGGCCACCAAAGCAAAGAGTCCAGCCGATGCGGTGACTACCCGTTTGAATTCTTCCGAACCAGCGCCGAGCACCCGAGTGTCATAGGCACCACGCACCACTAATGCGATGATCCACGAAACGACAACGACGAGTGCGAAATAAACGTAGGTTCGGTCAGAGATGTCCAGGTTGTAAGGAATCGTCCATCGCAACACGAAGCCGGTGGCTGCGGCGGCAAAAATTGCAATCGAATCGAAAAATACCGCGCGGGTTGCGTACACCCGTAATGGGTCACGGGGCTCATGTGGTCGATCCCGATGCCGATCAGTTGTTGCCCAACCTTGGGTTGTGTGAGCCTCTCGGGCAATTCGGCGCCAGGTTCCCGTGTCGGTGATCGGATCTCTCCCCTGTTCAACAGCAGGATCCGGCCTGTCAATGCT
>JBIIOS010000049.1:0-12934 GCA_044336805.1 Candidatus Nanopelagicales bacterium | reverse complement strand
GTACATGCATCTCTTGGTCTGCGAGATATTTCACGCACTGATCTGATCGTAGATTCAGATGGAACCATTTGGTTTTTGGAAGTTAACATCGCACCTGGAATGACCGAGACCTCACTTGTTCCTCAAGCGATCGAGGCAGCCGGACTAAACGTTGGTGGTGTCTTTTCCGATCTGGTAACTCAGGCAGTTACCCGTTCTCACTAACTTGGATCAAGTAGTTCGGCGATTCGGCGTGCGTCAGAAATATCCGCGCATTCAATAACTATTTTTCCCTGTGAATTTTTCTTTGCAAAACCTTCAAATTTTATCCGGGTATCTGTTGCATCTGTTATTCGTTCATTCAAAACCCTGATTGCTTCTTCAAGTTCTTCCGAACGTCCCTTTTTCTTACTCGATTTACCCGAGGACTTTCCCTTCGGTGCAGCTATCGCAATGATTTCTTCAACACTACGAACACTCAATCCCTCTTTTACTATGCGTGCGGCCATCTGATCCATTGCTTCGGGTGAATCTAAACTGAGTAAGGCACGTGCATGACCCGCACTGAGTACGCCCGCTGCGACTTTTTGCTGCACACTCGTTGGTAACTTCAACAACCTAATGGTGTTTGTTACCTGTGGACGGGAGCGTCCAATTCGTTTGGCTAACTCCTCTTGCGTGCAATCAAAGTCGGACAACATTTGAGAATAGGCCGCTGCTTCTTCTAGCGCATTGAGATTTGATCGGTGTAAATTCTCCAGCAACGCATCCCGCAGCATGTTCGAGTCTTCGGTGTTGCGAATAATTGCTGGGATGTTTGTGACACCCGCCAATTTGCTGGCTCGAAGTCGCCGCTCTCCCGCAACAAGTTCATAGGAACCTGTTTTCGACACACGCACAACGATCGGTTGTAGTAGCCCAATTGTTTTGATTGAAAATACGAGCTCGTCGAGTGCTTCTTCGTCGAAAACCGTGCGTGGTTGTACCGGGTTAGGTGTTATTGAGTCAATGGGTAATTCGAGGTAGGTTGCAGGAGCAGCGGATTCATTTTTACGGGAAGCCGGTTGCGCATTCGTATTCTTCACCGGTGCCTCGGTGGGAATGAGCGCGCCGAGACCTTTACCCAGTCCGCGTGGTGCTGCTGCCATCATCACTCCTATTTGGATATTTGTTGTGTATAACTTGTTAATAACTTGTGGATTAAACGACTATACTATCAAGTTGGGCAGCAGCTTCCCGGTAGGCAATCGCACCAGAAGACGTAGGGTCATAGGTTAATACTGTTTGGCCATAGGACGGCGCTTCGGAAACTCGAACATTTCGAGGGATAATTGTGTCCAAAACCCGGGCACCAAAATGACTGCGGACTTCATCGGCCACCTGACTTGCCAGCCGGGTTCGACCGTCATACATGGTCAAAATCACTGCGGTGACTTCTAAATCTGGGTTGAGGTGAGCTTTGATCATTTCGACTGTTTTGAGTAGTTGGGAAAGGCCTTCCAATGCGTAGTACTCGCACTGAATAGGGAGAAGGACTTCACGAGCCGCCACCAATCCATTGAGGGTGAGCAACCCAAGGCTGGGCGGACAGTCCAAGAATATATAGTCAAAATTGCGTGTGGTGAGCAGGATGTCAATTTCTTCGCGTAAACGGTGCTCCCGATTCGGGGTGGAAACCAGTTCCACTTCGGCTCCGGCCAGGTCAATTGTCGCTGCGATTCCGAATAGTTGAGGGATATCGGGGCACTCGTTAATGACATCGACCAGGGAAGCCTCCCCCATTAAAACATCGTAAACTCCTGGGGTTCCCTCAGAGTGGTCGATTCCTAGAGCCGTGGTCGCATTTCCCTGTGGATCCATGTCGATAACGAGTGCACTTTTGCCCGCTAGAGCCATGGCTGCGGCAATATTCACGGTTGTTGTGGTTTTACCTACCCCACCTTTTTGGTTTGCGATCGTGATAATTCGGGTCACGTGGGCCACCCTAAGCCGGCTTTTTTACCCATTTCCTCGATATTCACTTCTAATGTTTCACGGGAAACATCAACCGGCCAACCAAGGCCTGAGGGATTTTCATGAGGATCGGGTTGCTGTGGCACCGGGCCATTGTGTCGTATTTACCTAAGCGCGCATTCGCCGGGCCCGCACCACGGTGGTTTCGGGCTCAACCACGCCAGCTCCGCAGGTGACCACCGAGATTTCAGTGATCCCATATTGGTTTATTGTCTGTGCTGCCTCATCAATTTCACTTTGCGCACTGGAACCTTTAAGTGCGATCAAGTCACCAACGGGTTTGAGTAAAGGCATGGTCCAGCCCAGCAATCGTTCCATCGGAGCTACTGCCCGGGCGGTCACAATGTCCACACCGGTCCAATTGGGTGTTGTTATCACTTTTTCAGCCCTGGCTCGTACCACGGTGACCCGATCTGTTAACCCAAGATCAATAACCGCCTCGGTCAAAAAGGTTGCTCTGCGTAAGAGTGGCTCAATGAGAATCATGGTGAGGTCTGGCCGAGTGATCGCCCACACCAATCCTGGTAGGCCTGCTCCAGACCCAACGTCAGCAACCAGGGCGCCCTGAGGAACAAGGCCTAGTGCAGGCTCAGCGACCACAGCGCAGTTGAGAATATGTCGATCCCATAAACGAGGCATTTCCCGTGGGCCCATCAGACCCCGATCAAGCCCTGGCCCAGCCAGAATCTCTTGGTATCGCTCTAACTCAGCTGTATATGGGCTCAGCCAAGGGGGTATTTCACCCGATGTTTCACGGGAAACCATAGGTTAGGAGACCCGAATAACCACTCGGCGATTAGGTTCATCACCTTCAGATTCGCTGGCAAGTCCCAGTGTCCCCACAATGTCATGGACAACTTTGCGCTCATAAGGGTTCATGGGAGCCATTCGAACAGGGGCTGAGGTACGTTCCGCCTCGGCGCACGCGGTTTTCGCAGCTTCCTCGAGGACCAACTTTTGCTTGCCACGATAGCCGGCGATGTCAAGCATGAGTCGGGATCGCTCGCCGGTCTCGCGCGCTGCGGCCAACCGGGATAATTCCTGAAGTGATTGAAGTACTTCACCGTCATCACCGATCAGGTGCGACAACTCACCTTTTTCAACCTCAACAATGGAAACTCGCGCCCGACTCCCGTCGACCTCAATATCAATGTCGCCATCAAGGTCGCAGATGTCGAGCAGGCCTTCCAAGTAGTCGGCTGCTACATCGCCCTCTTGATCCAATTGTTTTGCATCTGTTGCAGTTGATTCACTCATGGACGTACTCACTCTCTACCTACAATAAGTTAATGAAACGGTCAATTGTTGACCCACAGGTTAGCTTTTCTTTTTATTCGGACTTCTTTTACTCTTTGGCGTGCGTTTGGGTTGGACCCGCTCCGGGGTTACCGACACTATGTCGGTAACTTCTACGTCAGTGATGACGCCACCTTTGCGGATAAGTTTCGCGTTCTTGCGTGACTCCAGGGCCTCAAAAGCCGGGGTGCCGGGTTGGGGATTATTGCGAATCACCCAGAACTGTTGTCCCATGGTCCACAAGTTAGTGGTGAACCAGTAGATCAAAACACCGATCGGGAAGTTGATACCACCGACGGCGAAAACTATCGGGAATACATACAAAAGAATTTTTTGCTGACGCACCATTGGGTTGCCTGGTGCCGTGTTTTTCACGATCAACTGGCGTTGGGTAAGGAAGGTTGTCCCACTCATTAAAAGAATAAGAACACTGGCAAGAATTATGGTTGCAGTTGGGCTGAATCCATCAGCTGCCACTTCGTCGGCATTAAGGAATGTTGCATAAAGTGGAACGCCCCAAATTGATGCATCATGTGCATTGAACATCAGTGGTTCGTATCTTTCCCAATTGAACACACCTTCAGGTTGCAACATGGCAATACCCTGAAGGACGCTGAACAGTGCGAAAAATATTGGTGCCTGCAACAAAATAGGTAAACATGAAGCCAGTGGATTCGTACCGGTTTCCTTGTAGAGCTTCATCATTTCTTTTGACTGGCGCTCTTTATCCCCAGCGTATTTCTTCTGGATCTCTTTCATCTGCGGTTGAATAATTTGCAGATTACGTTGCGCTTTAATCTGCTTAACGAAGAGTGGGATCAACAAAATACGAATGACAATAACCAGACCCACTATGGACAATGCCCACGTCCAACCGCTGGTGGGATCCATAAAATTGCTGAACAACGTGTGGAACTGAACTAGGACCCAGCTGACTCCAGTACGAAGCCAATCAAGAATGAACATGTTCTCCGTCCGCATTTATTCGTGGTCGACCATCCGGATAAACATCCGATACCCAACGCCCTTTCTCAGGCACTGGATTCAAGCCTCCACCGTTCCAAGGGTTACACCGTATTAGGCGAACCGTGGCTAAGGCTAAACCCTTAGCCGATCCGTGTATGCGGATACTCCCTAAAGCGTAGGCAGAGCAGCTTGGGTAGAAGCGACAACTCGGCGGAAGTAGTGGTGAAATCAATAATTGATAAACCCGAATCAAGCCGAGAAAAACCAACCGGAACACCCATCCAATGCTGTGATCCCATACCCACAAAGTCCCATTAAGTATTTTTGCCAGCAAGTTCATCGGTTCACCTTTGACAAAAGCGCCTCAGTTATCACCCTGGGATCCAGAGGCAACATGTGGACTTGGGGCAGTGCTTTGACGACTAAACCGGTACCGGCGGGTAGAAACTCCAAAACAGGCCCCATGGTGGCCCTAATTCGTCTGCTGACCCGGTGTCGCTGGACTGCATTTCCACAGTCTTTACCCACGGTGAGCCCAACGCGGCTGGGTGTAGTGCCATACATTCCAGGGTAAATATGCACAATCAAACCCGGGGTAAGAACCTTTTTTCCATTGCGGCGCACGGATTGGAAATCCTGGGTACTACGCATACGGTGCTGGGCTGCCAGCATGATCAACCTTTACCTAAGCGCCCCTGCAGCAACTAGGCCCAGGGAGCGAGCAAACTTAAGCTGAGAGGCGGGTGCGCCCTTTGCCACGACGAGCAGCAAGGATGCTGCGTCCGGCACGCGTGCTCATACGCAGCCGAAAGCCGTGGGTCTTTGCCCGGCGGCGGGTATTGGGCTGGAATGTGCGCTTCATGATTCTCCTCGTAATGTCACTTCTACCCTGTTACCAGAGTTATTAGCCCCCGAAGGTTACGCCATGGCCCTACTCGGGTCAAACCCAACCCCCAAAACAAAACTGATCACGGGTAAAAGCACACATAATTTTCATTTCCGCTTGTCAAAAAGATTCCGATGGTTGTAGGGTATGCAACTCATCCACACCTGTGGATAAGCATGTGGATAAATTAATCTAATTTCGGATTGTTGAGGTCAAATGGCTGGGGATAATGAACTGACAGCGATGTGGAATGCTGCGTTGGATTCCCTCTCTGATGGAACACTCAGCCCCCAGCAAAAGGCTTTTGTCTCACTCACCCAGCCATTAGGTTTAGTTGAAGACACTGTTTTGATCGCAGCCCCCAACGAATTCACAAAAGACGTCCTTGAAACTCGCCTTCGCCCATTAGTAAGCAGTGCACTAAGTGCAATTTTAGGTCGGGACATTCGCCTGGCGGTAACCGTTGACCCATCCATCGCACCCACCATCGATGAAGATTTAACCGATGAAGTGGCCGACTCCACATATGCCGATGATGCACAAGTATTTGAACTAAATCGCGGCAATATCCGTGAAGGAAACTTTGACCGGCCCGGTATGGGTTCACCCAGTAACAAGGAAGAGTTTGGGCGCCTTAACAACAAGTACACATTCGATACTTTCGTCATTGGAACAAGTAATCGTTTCGCTCATGCTGCAGCAGTTGCAGTTGCTGAACAACCCGCTAAGTCATACAACCCATTGTTTATCTATGGCGGTTCAGGGCTTGGTAAAACCCACCTACTGCACGCGATTGGGCACTACACAAAAACTTTATTTAAAGGAACGCACGTTCGCTACATCAGTTCCGAAGAATTCACAAATGAGTTTATCAACAGTATCCGTGATGACAAGGCCGCGAATTTCCAACGCCGCTACCGGGACATCGACGTCCTACTTGTTGACGATATTCAATTCCTAAGTGGAAAAGTCCAAACACAGGAAGAGTTTTTCCATACTTTTAATACGTTGCATAATGCTAATAAACAAATTGTGATTACCAGTGACCTACCACCGAAACAGCTCCCAGACTTCGAGGACCGGATGCGTTCACGTTTCGAATGGGGCTTGATCACTGACGTGCAACCTCCCGACTTAGAAACCCGTATTGCGATTCTTCGTAAAAAAAGTACCCAGGAGCGATTGATTGCCCCGCCTGAAGTTTTGGAATACATCGCATCCAAGATCTCTACAAATATTCGTGAGCTCGAAGGGGCCTTGATACGGGTGACAGCTTTTGCATCCCTTAATCAGCAACCCGTCGATTTAGCTATCACGGAGGCGGTCCTTAAAGACCTACTCCCATCAGATGTTGGCCCTGAAATTACCGCAGCTCAAATTATGGGTGCGTGTGCTTCCTACTTTGGTGTGAGCATCGAAGAGCTCTGTGGTGCTAGTCGAAGTCGCACACTGGTCACAGCGCGTCAAATTTCTATGTATCTATGCCGTGAACTCACTGATCTTTCCCTACCAAAAATCGGACAGGCATTTGGTGGGCGTGACCATACGACGGTAATGCACGCCGATCGAAAAATTCGTGAACTAATGGCTGAAAAGCGCACCATGTACAACCAAGTGACGGATCTCACTAGTCGAATAAAGTCCCAACCTCGACCTATGTAAACCGCACGATTTAATCTGAACTGAAGTAACATAAGTCCCACGAATATGATCCATCCCCACATTATCAACAGATGTGGATAAAGGTTGTGGATAAGCCTGTAGATAAGTACATTAAAGTTGAGAAACACGTGGCTATCCCCACTTGTGGACTACTTGTGGGAAATTTAAAGATTCACGCTTAAAATCTTCCTCGGCTGTGGATAAACCTCAAGTCTTATGGGGATATCTGACAAATAAACGAGGGTTTTCCACAACTCAAGGTAAATTCACCTTGAGTATCCACATATAAACCGTGCCCGGACACGCATAAATCAGTCATAGAATTCACGTTTTCCCCAATATCAACAGGACCTATGACTACTACTACCTATATCAATGGTTGAATCTCATAAATACCCATAAAGCATTTTGGTGTGGATACGGCTTACGTTCATGCACCACATGGTTCCTCTTACAAAAAATATATAGATAGGGCACACTAAGCCTCTACTTAATCAAACGTTGTAGACAGGGGCACGAGGAAAATGCACATCCGAGTCGAGCGCGACACGTTGGCACAAGCTGTCACGTGGGCTGCACGAACACTACCCTCACGCCCTTCAATGCCGGTTCTTTCCGGAGTGATGCTGATTGCAGAGCAGGATTCTTTGACGCTGTCGAGTTTTGATTACGAAATTTCAGCACGTGTGCACGTCAATGTTGATGTTATAGAGCCAGGGAAGGTACTGGTCTCAGGTCGACTTCTCGCCGACATTACAAAAGCATTACCTGCTGCACCGGTTGTTCTTAAATTAGAAGGTAATCGTGTTTTGATTGAATGTGGAAGAAGCTCATTTACCCTTCCCACACTTCCTGTAGAGGATTACCCAGCATTACCCGATATGCCAACAACAGCAGGAAACGTTGATGGTGATGTCTTCGCTGAAGCAGTTGCACAGGTTGCAATTGCTGCCGGAAAAGATGACACAATTCCCGTGCTCACTGGTATTCGTATGGAAATTGACGGGTCCAACATCACTTTGGCTGCGACCGATAGGTATCGATTAGCAGTACGAACATTCCCATGGTCACCAACAAAAACTTCAATAGAACTCAATACGTTAATCCCAGCTCGAATTTTAGCTGATGCAGCCAAAAGTATGGGTTCAGCTAAAGTTGTTGAACTCGCCATAGCGCCTGACGGTGAGAAGCTCATTGGCTTTGAAGCACAAGGAATGCGAACAACAACACGATTACTAGACGGGGAATTCCCAAAGTACCGATCACTTCTACCCAATGAGAGTTCAACGACAGCGATTGTTGACACAGCAGAGTTAGTTAACGCGGTTAAACGTGTTGCGCTCGTGGCTGAACGTAATACACCAATCAGAATGAACTTTGATAACGGTGAAATTCACATGCGTGCTGGTTCAGGTGACGATGCTCAAGCAAATGAAGTTCTTGCAGTCGAAGTTGAAGGTGACCCCATTGAGATTGCATTCAACCCCGGTTATTTACTCGATGGGCTCAACGCCATCGATTCGCCGAAAGCACGCTTCTCGTTTACATTGGCAACAAAACCGGCGGTCATTACCGGCGTAACAAGTGAGAACACAGACATGCCAGCGGATTACCGCTATCTGTTGATGCCCGTACGTTTGACGGGCTGACACATGTGGGTGCAAGCCCTTCATCTTGACAGTTTTCGCTCATACAAAGAGGTTCTGGTCGAATTTGTTCCAGGAGTAAATGTTCTCATTGGCCAAAACGGTCAAGGTAAAACAAATATTGTTGAAGCTATCTATTACTTAGCCACACTCACCTCACACCGAGTTGCAAATGAAAACCCTTTAGTAAGTGCGGGAAAAACATCAGCTGTAATTCGAGCACGGATAAATGAAGAGGATCGAGCTGTAGCAATCGACATAGAGATTTCACCAGGGAAAACTAATCGGGCCAAAATAAATCGATCACCACTTCCCCGGGTGCGTGATGTTTTAGGAATTGTCCGCGTCATCATGTTTGCACCCGAGGACTTAGCTTTAGTTAAAGGTGATCCAAGTGAACGACGAAACTTTATGGACCACACACTGATTCAACGAACACCGCGATTCGCGGGCGTGAAAGCAGACTATGAAAAAGTGTTACGTCAACGTAATGCACTTTTGAAATCCTTTAACCGCGATAACATTGACAGTACTCTTGATGTTTGGGATGAACAATTGGCTAAACTTGGGGCAGAAATTACACACACTCGAATTCAATTCATCCATGACTTGAAACCATTTATTCGCAATCGCTACCACTCAATCAGCGGTGGTGAAAACGCTGTCAGCTCATCGGAATTATCGCTCGACTATCAATCGAAGTATTTAACTGAATGTGACATCGAGTCACTCACTCAAAGTGAGATTCAAGATAAAATTCGTGAAGAGTTAGCGGAACGAAAAAAAGATGAACTAATTCGCGGAGTGACACTGGTTGGTCCCCATCGCGATGAACTATTCATTGGACTAGGTGAGCTACCTCTAAAAGGTTATGCCTCACACGGTGAGTGTTGGTCCGCAGCGTTAGCACTGCGTGTTGCAAGTGCTGATGTACTTAAAGCTGATGGCATTGAACCAATACTCATTCTTGACGATGTCTTTGCTGAACTTGATGTCATGAGGCGAGGAACAATTTTGGAACTGACAAAAAATGCACCGCAAGTGTTTATCACCGCGGCCGTGGAATCTGATGTACCGGCCGAACTGGGTGGAGCGCGTTTTCATGTTTCACTCGGTGCTGTCACCTACGCCGGGGAATCCCATGAGTGAAGAAATCACTCCAGAGGAGCAAGCACAAGCAGCAGACCGACTGCTACGCCGGACGACCAAAGGTGCACCCGCCAAAAAGACCCGTAAATCCACGCGAAGTGGCCGTGACCCGGAACTTCTCGGCAGCGCTGTAGAAAAATTGGTGATTGAGAGTGGTTGGGAGCAAGAGAGCTCAATGGCTAAGTTGTTAAATTCCTGGGCCCAGATCGTGGGTCCTGAGATCGCGGATCACTGTGTCCCAGCCGGCTTTGACGAAGGAACCCTGCGGCTCACTGCCGAATCGACCGCTTGGGCAACCCAGCTACGTATGCTCCAAAACCAGATTATGGCCAAAATTGCCGGCGAAGTGGGCGATGGTGTTGTGACTAAGATTTCAATCTATGGCCCCCAGAGCCCATCATGGAAAAAAGGGGCCTGGCATGTGGCCGGCCGAGGGCCACGCGACACCTACAACTAGTTAGTGAAGCCGGGACTAAATAAGCCGAATATGGCCCCTAGCGCGAAATAAGACGGATTTTGGACACTATTTCGTACGTCTACTGGCAACTAGGGGGTCACAGGTCTCATTTATGTCCCGATTCGCGTTTATGGGCTAGGTGATGTCGGAACTTCAGGGTAGACTGTAATTCGTCACTTTTAGTGATTTCGCTGCTTTTCGTCTCACTCTATGGAGGACCCCACATGACCTATGACGCCAGTGCGATCCAGGTTCTTGAAGGACTCGATGCGGTGCGTAAACGCCCCGGTATGTACATCGGGTCAACCGGTGAGCGCGGGCTGCACCACCTGGTCTACGAAGTGGTTGATAACGCTGTTGATGAGGCCCTGGCAGGCTACGCAACCGAAATCTCGGTCACAATCCTCCCCGATGGTGCAATTCGGGTAGTCGATGACGGCCGCGGGATTCCGGTAGATGAACACCCCATCGAGAAAAAACCAGCCGTTGAAGTCGTTCTAACCGTTCTCCACGCTGGTGGAAAATTTGGTGGCGGTGGGTATTCGGTCTCAGGAGGACTCCACGGTGTTGGAGTTTCCGTTGTCAACGCACTCTCAACCGATCTAGCCGTTGAAATTCACCGCGAAGGCAATGTCTACCGCCAGCATTACAAGTACGGGGTTCCGGTAGCGCCCCTCGACAAGGGTGAATTAACAGATCGCACCGGAACCACGGTCACTTTCTGGGCCGACGGTGAGATTTTTGAGACAACAACCTATGACTTCACAACCCTTGCCCGTCGCTTCCAAGAAATGGCATTTCTCAACCGTGGCCTGAAATTAGAGCTCACCGACGAGCGACCCGGTTCATTCACCGTCATTGACCCCGATAACCCAACCGAGGCGACTGAAGCGGTCCGACACGTCTCCTACATGTATGAAGGTGGAATTTCTGACTTCGTTCGTCACATCAATGCGAGTAAAGGAGTGGCAAACCCCACTGTCATTGACCTCGTGGCTGAGAACGAAAACAAAACTCTCAGCGCCGAAATTTCAATGCAATGGAATAACACCTATGCCGAGTCGGTCTACACGTTCGCTAACACGATCAACACAACAGAGGGTGGAACACACGAAGAAGGTTTCCGCACCGCACTCACATCACTGGTCAATAAATTCTCACGCGAATGGAATATTCTGAAAGAGAAAGACACCAATCTTTCCGGTGAAGATATCCGAGAAGGACTCACCGCGATTGTCAGTGTGAAACTCGTCGACCCACAGTTTGAAGGTCAAACAAAAACTAAACTTGGTAACACTGAAATGAAAGCTTTCGTGCAAAAAGTAGTCAATGACCAACTAGGCGCTTGGTTTGAACAAAATCCAGCCGAAGGTAAAGAGATTGCACGTAAGTCAATGAACGCGGCAACAGCACGTATCGCAGCCCGTAAAGCACGTGACCTGGCCCGTAACCGAAAAGGACTCCTCGGCGGCGCCGGAATGCCCGGAAAACTTATTGACTGTTCCAGTCGTGAACCCGAAGAGTGTGAAGTCTTTATTGTGGAAGGTGACAGTGCTGGTGGTTCAGCACGCCAAGGCCGTGACCCGCGTACCCAAGCAATTCTCCCGATTCGCGGAAAAATCATTAACGTGGAAAAAGCTCGGATTGACAAAGTTCTACAAAACACAGAAGTACAAGCGTTGATCTCCGCTTTCGGTACCGGTATCCAAGAAGAATTCGACCTAAACCGTTTGCGTTATCACAAAGTTGTACTCATGGCCGACGCTGATGTTGACGGACAACATATCCGCACACTTCTCTTAACTTTCTTATTCCGTTTCATGCGACCGTTAGTCGAAGCCGGCCATGTTTTCTTGGCCCAACCACCTTTGTTCAAAATCAAATGGTCGCGTGAAACAGCCGAATTCGCTTACTCTGATCGTGAAAAAGATGCACTCATAGAAGCAGGACTTGCCGCCGGAAAACGACTACCGAAAGAAGAGTCGATTCAACGCTACAAGGGTCTTGGTGAGATGAACGCCGATGAACTCTGGGACACCACCATGAACCCTGCCGAGCGGGTGCTTTTGCAAGTAACTCTCGATGACGCAGCTCAAGCAGATGAAATGTTCAGTGTGCTCATGGGTGAAGATGTTGAGTCTCGCCGAAATTTCATTCAACAAAATGCCCGCGACGTTCGATTCCTCGATATTTAAGTCAGAAACTAATTAACGGAGAGCAAAGTGTCAGACGACATTGAAGTAGAAGTTGAAGTGGTCAGCAGCCACGGCCGGATCGAACCGGTTGACCTGCAGACTGAAATGCAGCGTTCCTATCTTGATTACTCCATGTCGGTAATCGTTTCCCGTGCACTACCTGACGTACGAGATGGCCTAAAGCCAGTCCACCGGCGCGTCCTTTATGCAATGTATGACGGTGGCTATCGACCCGATCGCAACTTCTCTAAAAGCGCCCGCGTGGTCGGCGACGTCATGGGTAACTTCCATCCACACGGTGACACTGCAATCTACGACGCACTCGTACGCCTCGCTCAACCGTGGTCACTGCGCTACCCACTTGTTCAAGGACAAGGGAACTTCGGCTCACCAGGCAACGATCCCCCCGCTGCCCAGCGCTACACAGAGTGCCGCATGGCCCCACTTGCCATGGAAATGGTCCGCGATATCGACGAAGATACCGTCGATTTCCAACCAAACTACGACGGTCGCACTCTTGAACCATCCGTTCTCCCCAGTCGGTTCCCCAACCTTTTGGTCAACGGAAGTTCCGGTATCGCCGTCGGAATGGCCACCAATATTCCACCGCACAACCTGCGTGAGATTGCTGCAGGTGCGCAATGGTTACTGGCCCATCCGGATTCCACTGTTGAAGAGCGTCAAA
>JBIIOS010000190.1:0-3297 GCA_044336805.1 Candidatus Nanopelagicales bacterium | reverse complement strand
CCGCTTCACGCTGGGCAATTGCAGCGGTAACAAGATCAGGTTGAAGAACCAGTCGATCAAGTTCACCATCGAGCGCCATGAAAATCTGGCGCGGATGACTGAAGTGACCTTCACTTGTTAGGCGACGACCCATTTCTAGGAGCGCCACTCGAGCTTCGTTGATGATCTTGATGCAGTTGCTCTTACCTAATTCGCGCCAACCGGCGAACCGACGTGCTGAATCAAGACCCATACGCAGTGTTCCTAGCGCTTCATCATTTCCGGCCAAGCCGTCAACGATTCTGGCAACTAATGCTTCAGCGGCCGCTGTTGCTTCACCGCGTCGCGACACCGGTGATTGGTCATCACCGAGTTGACGCATCCGGTCAACAAGACCCAACGGCAACTCAGGCCGCGTCTCCCACGAGTCCGCTCCCAAGTCCCATTCTGATGGACCCCGGTAACCAAATTCGCGCAAGAAGACCTGCAGCTTCTGGTGAAAGTCCGGGTGCTTGTCTTTGAGAACAGGAACGATGCCCACAATCCCAGCATCAAAAAGAGCATTGAGTGCTGCGTCGTTACGAACAATGCGGGACAAATCCCACAACGCATAAGAGGGAGCAGCGGACACAACGTCGCCAGCAGGACCCACTAAATCAAATGGTGAGATCCCTGAATCGGGGGGCAATACCGAACCAATAACAGCCGGTCCAATTGCTGCCTGCGCTCCGGCAACAAGTTCTCCGCGCCAGGTCATACGCTGATAGGGAGCCAAACTGCGGGCATAAGCGACCAGCGCCGCATTAGACATTTCATCAAAGTCGGGGCGCTGCAACCGCAAGCGATCCGCGATCCGCGTATCTTCTTCGAGATCGGGGTATGAAGTGGTGGTCAAAGTCCAACCGGTACGTGCGGCCAACCGAGCTGAAGTCTCAGGATCACCGTCGGTGGGATGCGTTTCATGTGGTGGTGCTTCAGGGTGACTGCCGAAGAAGGAAACGTCAATTGCTTCCCAACCGAGCCCACTGCGAATACCGGTCAGTCGAGCGGTTGTGACGTTGACGTACATGTGCCCGTAACGAAATGCGGCGGCGGGAAATGCATCAGGGTCGAGGTTTGCCTCAGCAACAGAGATCGCGCCCATGTCGGCATATGCGTTAGAAAAACCTGGCAAAACGTGTGGGTTCCAAATGAGATCGGCGCCTAGGGGTGAGATTGGGTCGGGCAGGACGTCATTGGCGTTGAACCGCGTATAAATCGGGAAACGTTCATTGAGTTTTGCACTATCGATACACCAATCGTCACTGAGCTGGCCCTTGGGCGTCGTGTTAGTCGTGTTTGTCATAGGCAAAATCTAGACTACTCCCGCGCAGCGCACAATGTGAACTCCCAAAAGTTGCATTCCCTAGCATCTCCGATTCGCAACCTCCACGAATCCGACCTCGCACCGGTGGTTACAGCTATGCCAGCGAGATAATCGTGACGCTTCCGGTAGAACCGTCAACGGTAACGATTGCGCCTTCGGGAATTTTGTGGATTGCACCTTCCATGCCAGCCACACACGGGATACCCAACTCGCGGCTAACAATCATTGCGTGACTATTCGGTGCACCCACTCCCACAACGACCGCGCTCGCCACCACGAATAGCGGTGTCCATGACGGATCTGTCTGCGGCGCAACAAGCACATCACCAGGTTCAAAAGCTGCGATCTGACCAGTATCGGTGATGATGCGCGCCCGCCCCGTTGCTGTGCCAGCAGCCGCACCGATTGCGGTAAGGGTCTCTCCCACCGAGGCCACGGTGAATTTTTCACTGGACAACTGCTTGAGTTGTGCAATCGGAACGCGCGGAACCCGACTGTCAAGGAACAGTGGGATGTCAAGGTCGGCGTATTCCTTCCAGTCCGCTTCCCGTTGGATGATCGCCGCGGTCACAAGATCGGGTTGAAGAACTAGTCGATCCAGTTCACCGTCGAGGGCCATAAAAATCTGTCGCGGATGGCTGAAATGTCCCTCGCTCGTAAGCCTGCGGCCCATCTCAATCAGTGCACCTCTGGCTTCGTTGATTACCTTGATGCAGTTGCTCTTTCCCAACTCACGCCAACCGGCGAACCTGCGAGCGGAGTCAAGACCCATCTGCAACGTGCCCAATGCCTGTTCATTACCTGCAAGGCTTTCCTTCACGCCAGCGATTACTTGATCTGCAGCGGCTGTTGCTTCACTTCGCCGCGCTGCTGGTGATTGGTCATCAGCGAGTTGACGCATCCGGTCAACAAGACCCAACGGCAACTCCGGACGCGTCTCCCACGAGTCGGCTCCCAAGTCCCACTCTGAAGGCCCGCGGTAACCGAACTCGCGCAGGAAGACCTGCAGCTTCTGGTGAAAGTCAGGGTGCTTGTCTTTGAGGACAGGAACGATGCCCACAATCCCGGCATCAAAAAGAGAACTCAGCGCAGAATCATTACGAACAATGCGGGAAAGATCCCAGAGTGCATACGCAGGCTCCGCTGAAATGACATCGCCCGGAGGACCGACCAAATGGAACGGGGAGATACCCGAATCGGGGGGCAAAACTGAACCGATCACAGCCGGCCCAACAGCAGACTGAGCGCCGGCAATAACTTCCCCGCGCCACATCATGCGTTCATAGGGAGCCAAACTGCGGGCATAGGCCACCAAGGCCGCATTGGACATCTCGTCAAAGTTGGGGCGCTGCGCGCGCAAGCGATCTGCAATCCGAGTGTCTTCTTCCAGTTCGGGAAACGAGGTAGTGGTCAAAGTCCAGCCGGTACGCACTTCCTGAATCGCAGACATTGCCGGGTCGTCGTCGGTCGGGTGCGGCTCATGCGGTGGCGCATCGGGGTGACTACCAAAAAACGCTGCATCAATCGCCTCCCAGCCAATCTTGGCACGAATGCCGAGAAGCCGTGGAACCGTGACGTTGACATACATGTGGCCGTATCGGAATGCCGCCGCGGGAAACGCATCCTGTTCAAGGTTTGCCTCAGCAACGGAGATCGCGCCAAGTTCGGCATATGCATTTGAGTAGCCCGGGATGATCTGCTGTTTCCAAATTAGGTCGGCACCTAAAGGTGAGATGGGATCGGGCAGGACGTCATTGGCGTTGAACCTTGTGTAGATCGGAAAACGTTGATTGAGTTTTGTGCTGTCAATACACCAATCGTCACTGAGTTGCCCCTTGGGCGTTGCATTTGCCATGGAAGAAACTTAGACCATGGCGGTATAACCCACCCTGTAAATTGAAAAATTACTTGACGATTTACTAGGAAAGTCCGCCGCCAGAAAACCACCGGTT
>JBIIOS010000189.1:0-3301 GCA_044336805.1 Candidatus Nanopelagicales bacterium | reverse complement strand
TTCTGTCCGTTCTGGTGCGGCGATAAGTATGCCCGGCATGATGGACACTGTTTTGAACCTCGGAGTCACTGACGGGGTTGAAATTGGCCTTGCCAATCTCACGGGAAATGCCGAGTACGCACTCGATACCCACGCGCGCTTTTGTCACCAATACGGCGACGTTGTCCTCAAAGCAGACTTGGAAACCTATAGCGGTGGAATAAGTGCAGAAGAGGTGCGGGCACAAGTTCTCGCGGACACTGACGAGGAGATACCACGAGACCCTCTTGAGCAGTTGAGGGGCGCAATCTGCGCGGTCTTTAATTCATGGGATTCATCTAGGGCAAAGGCTTATCGCCGACACTGGAATATCAACGAGGTTGGCGGCACCGCCGTAACGGTTCAGGCGATGGTGTTCGGAAACCTCGGTGACCAATCGGGCACCGGTGTCCTATTTACTCGAAACCCACTTTCGGGTGATCCAAAACCTTATGGTGAGTGGTTGCCCGGTGGTCAAGGTGATGACGTCGTCGGTGGAACGCATGCAGTCCAGGACATGGTGACATTGGAAAGTGCCATGCCTGATGTTCATGAAGAGTTACTTGTTTGGGCAAACACTCTCGAACGCGAACATGGTGAAGTTCAAGACATCGAGTTCACAGTGCAAGAGGGTCGCCTGTATCTACTTCAGACTCGATCGGCAAAGCGATCCCCGCAAGCAGCAATCCGAATCGCAGTGGACCTAGCCGGCGAAGGTGTAGTAAGCACAGAAGAAGCGGTAGCGAGAGTTACGCCAGAGCAAGTGCGAACCGTCCTGCTTCCGAAACTTGACCCGGTGCATAGTGAAAAACATCTGGCCGCAAGTGGTGAGCCTGCCTGTCCTGGCGTTGCATGTGGGATCGGTGTAATTGATCCCGATGAAGCAGAGCGACGCACAGCCGAAGGCGAGTCAATTGTTTTGGTTCGTCCCAATACGAGTCCGAACGATGTACACGGCATGATCGCAGCCGTTGCGGTGGTCACCGAGCTTGGTGGATCAACCTCGCATGCGGCCGTGGTTACTCGGGCCTTGGGCAGACCAAGCGTTGTTGGCGTAGGTGAGGGAGTTGCACAAAGTTTGGCCGGCAAGTTACTCACCGTTGACGGTGAAGGTGGACGCGTCTACCTCGGCGAGATGCCCATGATTGAGACTGGCATCTCTGACGACCTTTGGCTAACCCAGTTCGCCAAATGGGCGCAAGATTGTGCACCGATCGACGTGGTGGAATCAGATCCCGGTGAGGTATTGGATCTTGATGCAGCCGGGTTCGGTGTGGGCATTGAAGGCAGCACTGTTGATTTAGTCGGCCTAGCCTCAATCTTGGTTGGTGCTCGTTGCGTCCGCGGATCCTTGTTATCAACTCCAGAGGGTATGAAGGCGGCACTTAATGCTGGCGTTTCGCGAGTAGTTGCTCGGCCGGTTCTCCCCATCCAAGTACTTGCGGTCAGAGTTGCGCGAGAGAAGTAATTACTTAAGTGAACAATTGTTGAATTAGGTATATGGCGCAGCAAAAACTCTAAGATTAACTATGGCGAATTTACAGACTGACTTGCGTCCGATTCGAGTTCGAACAACGTGGGTAACCTATTTGTTAATGGGGGCCTACGGGGCTTGGGTTTACGCATTTGGCGCGACGCGTGCGTCCCTCACCGAAGAGCAAGGTATCTCATTAACCGTCGCGGGCCTGTATGGAACCGCTGTGGCTTTAGGTTTAGTAGTGATGGCCGGGCTCAATGCTCGAGTGGCTGGAAAACTGGGTCGCGGAGCAAGCATGAGGCTCGGATCATGTGTAGTTATCGCCGGAATTCTGATAATAACGAGTGGTCTTCCATTTGCAGTCACGCTATTTGGCGCATTTATCGCCGCGTGTGGTGGCGCACTCGCCGTGTCCGGCGTGAGCGCTTTTATTAGCGCCCAACAAGGGTTGGCCGCACCCGCTTCATTGTCTGAAGCGAGCGCGTTAGCTGCGATTGGAAGTTTTATTGGGCCAGTAGTCGCGGGAGTAGGAATTGCAATTGGTTGGGGCTGGCGCCCAGCGTTGTGGGCAGTTGCTCTCTGCTTTCTTCTCGTTGAGATCCTTCGAGGTAGAAATGTTCATGAGTACGACGGTCAGGGAGATACACGTGAGCTACCAAGCAAAATGCGTGACCTACCGAAATTGTTTTGGTGGACAGCATTCGCCATGCTTCCCGCCGCAGGTATTGAGTATTGCTTGGCACTGTGGAGTACCGATTACTTAAAGGAGCGCGGTGGGTTAGATGGCGGCGCCGAGCAAGCAGCCTTGGTCAGTATTGTCGTTGGGCTTTTGATTGGCAGGGTTGTTGGCAGTCGGTTGGCAGAGCACATGAATCCAGAGCGACTTTTGACGGGAGCTTTCGCACTGAGTGGCTTGGCCTTTTTGGTCGTATGGTCAATCCCAAATATTTGGATTATGTTGCTATTTCTCGTAATTACCGGATGTGGAGTGGGCCTGCACTGGCCTCTAGCGATTGGCCGCTCTATCCGCAGCGCGCCACAATTCGCAGACCGAGCATCCGGCACCGGGCTGATGGCCGCGGGCATCGCGGTCATGATCGCACCGTTTGCACTCGGTGCAATGGCAGACGGATTTGGATTGCAATGGGCATTTCTCATTGTTCCCGCTTTAGCGCTCCTGGGTGTTGCATTGGTGATTTATCGTCCCGTACCGATGTTAGTTAGTGGTACTAGCGAATAGAGAAGCCGCCGTCGGTTACTTGGTAACCACCGGTGATGTTAGCTGAGTCATCACTTGCCAGAAAAGCTACTAATTTCGCAACATCTTCAGGGGAACCCATGCGTCCGATTGGGTGCATTGAGGCGAGCTCGTTGAATACTTCTGGTGACAGTGCATTGCGAACCAAGTCTGTGCTTACAAAGCCCGGGCCGACAGCGTTGACTCGGATACCAACTGACGCGTAGTCCAAGGCCGCACTTCTGGTCATGCCCAAGACCGCGTGCTTGGACGTTGTGTAGGCAGCAGCATTGGGCCAAGCGATGCTGCTCAAGATCGAGCCCATGTTAATGATCGAGCCACCACCGCTGGCGATCATTGCTGGAATTTCTGCGAGCATGCTAAAAAAGACCCCGTCAATATTGATATCCAGTGTTTTGCGCCACAGTTCCGGGGTCAGATCTGCGATGGGGAGTTGTTCGGCGCTGATACCCGCGTTGTTAACAGCAATGTCGAGCCGCCCGTGTTCGCCCACCGTTTGCTCAACAAGTGCCACGAGCGCTTCAGGTTCACGAACATCTGTCATCGAG
>JBIIOS010000052.1:0-12611 GCA_044336805.1 Candidatus Nanopelagicales bacterium | reverse complement strand
AAATTCGATCCAAGTCATGTGAAGGAATTCCAATGCCGGCATCTTTAACCGAGATTTCCACTATTCCGTCAACCTCGCGGGCAGTCACCGACACCCGCGTGTTTTCAGCCGAGTAATTCACTGCATTTGTCAGCAAATTACGCATGGCTGTAAGTAGTTGGCCACGATCTCCCAAAAGCACAGACTCCTGGGGGTCGCCTCGGATAATCTCAACACCCATGCCACCAGCAAGAGTTTTGACTTCTTCGATCGCCCGATTGATCAATTGATCGGTCTCAACCAACTCCGCGCGGTTCATCGGATCATCACTTTGAAGCCGCGAAAGATCAATCACGTCTTGGATCAGGTTCCCTAATCTCTTTGCCTCAACTTGCATTTTTTCTGCGAAGTGTTCGACCTGCTCTTTGTCGTCCGCCGAGGACAACACCGCCTCAGCTAGGAGTGAGAGTGCACCAACGGGAGTTTTCAATTCGTGGCTGACGTTGGCAACAAAATCACGTCGTACAGCATCGACTCGACGCTCTTCAGCCAAGTCGTCAATCAACACCAAGATGGCTCCCGAGTTGAGAGGAGCAACCCGCACCTTTACTTCGAGCAATTCACGACCTAACGGAGGGCGGCGTACACGTAGCACCTGTTCGCGAGCTGAGCCGTCATCGGCGACCTGTGAAACAATTTCGGCAATATCGGGGACCGCGACCGAGCTTCGGTTCACAATTCCTAAAGTGAGCGCCCGGGAACTGGCCCGAAGTACGGTGCCGTCAGGGGCCACCACAAGCGAAGCCGAGGGAATGATCGACAGAAGTCGCACAATTTCCTCTGAGACCGCGGGGTAGATCGCCGCCGAGCGAGGGGAGTTATCCCCATGCTCACCTCGTTGTTTTAGCGCCACGGCTCTTACCCTAGGGCCCTAACAGAATACTAGTTCCAAAAAGTGGCCAGACACGTGAAAGTTCCGCCAAGGTTTCACCAACTGAACCTGAAATTTACCTGTCGTTTGCTTGCCGGTCACTTACCGTGCTCGCGCTTCTCAACGGTGGGCGTAGGCTTAGGGTTCTGAGAGAAAGTGAGGCCAGTATGCGTCAGGCCTATGACGAGCAGGTTGAGTCAATAACTGCCGACCTGGTCGAAGTAACGCGTCTTGTCGGATCAGCGATGAACAGGGCAACCCAAGCGCTCCTAGATGCTGACCTTCAATTAGCTGAGGCCGTTATAGATTTTGATGCCAAAGTTGACATCTTGACATCCGGCATTGACGAGAGGTGCTTTGAACTCATTGCACTGCAACCTAGCCCTGCGGACCTTCGGGTACTTCTGGGTGCAATGCGGATTTCTAGTTCCCTTGAACGCATGGGAGATCTCGCCGAACACGTTGCCAAGCAGGCCCGGATGCGTCACCCAAGGGTTGCCGCGCCTCAAGCTGTTCGCGGGACTTTCGCAGAGATGGGTGGTCTGGCTGAGGCCATTGTTTCAAAGACCGGATCAGTTATTGCCACAAAAGATGTCAGCCTTTGTGTTGATATAGCCCGCCACGATGAAGAGATGGATCGCCTCCACCGAGAACTTTTCACCATCGTTCTTTCACCCGCATGGAAGTACGGAGTTGAAGAAGCGATTGACGTGACTTTGCTTTCTCGCTTCTACGAGCGTTATGCGGATCACGCCGTTTCCGTGTCAAAGCGCGTGGTAACCATCGTTACCGGCGAACCCTACGTCGCTGTTTCGCTCACGAATTAGGTTTTCATCAATGCGCGTTGCACTGCTCTCCATCCACACATCACCACTTGATCAGCCAGGTACCGGTGACGCGGGTGGCATGAATGTTTACATTGTGGAGACCGCAAAGCGCTTAGCTCAAAGCGGGATTGAAATTGACATTTTTACTCGGGCGACGGCATCTCGTTTGGTTCCATCAGTTGAACTCGTACCCGGTGTCAAAGTCATTCATATTACTGCGGGTCCTTTTGAAGGGCTTCTCAAAAACGATCTTCCCGGTCAGCTATGTGCCGTTACTGCCGGAGTGCTGCGCACTGAAGCCGCCCAACCCGAGGGCTATTACGACCTAATCCACTCCCATTATTGGCTCTCCGGCCAAGTTGGGTGGCTCGCTTCCGAACGATGGCGCGTGCCACTGCTTCACACAATGCACACAATGGGCCGCGTAAAAAACTTGGGACTCGCAGCTGGCGAAAAAGCCGAGCCAGAAATGCGGATTATTGGTGAACAGCAGGTTGTCGATGTAGCTCAACGTCTGATTGCAAACACCGAGCTTGAAGCGAACGAACTCACTGAATACTACGGAGCAGATCCAGCAAAAATCGATGTCGTGAATCCTGGCGTTGACCTGGCACTTTTTTCCCCGGGATCACAATCGGACGCTCGCAAGGAACTCGGTATCCCGCTCGATGCCAGCATGCTGCTTTTTGTTGGACGAATTCAACCCCTCAAAGCTCCCGACATTCTCATTCGAGCGTCTGCGGAACTCGTTGCTATGCGCCCTGAATTGCGCAGTTCCCTTGTTGTCGTGATTTGCGGTGGCATGTCCGGTTCCGGGATGGACCACCCCGAAGCCCTGCGGGACCTCGCTAACGAACTAGGGATCCTTGAATTAATTCGATTCGAACCACCGAGCAGCCGAGAGCAACTTGTTTCTTGGTATCGCGCGGCTGATCTAACTGTGATTCCGTCGTACTCTGAATCTTTTGGCCTCGTCGCAGTCGAGTCCCAAGCATGCGGCACCCCCGTTGTCGCATCTGCCGTTGGCGGTTTGAAAACTGCAGTGGCCGACAACATCAGTGGCCGGCTCATCGATGGCCACAACCCCATCGCTTACTCGCATGTCATTAACCAACTACTGACGAATCCGTTGGCTCGCGAGGAACTCAGCAAAGGGGCCCGGATGCACGCGGCAGCTTTTGGCTGGGAAAACACCACAGCGGGGTTGATCGATTCCTATAACAAGGCACTGAGTAATTCACGGGTTTCCTTGTGAACGTAACCAATGAAATTGAAAAGTTTCTCACTGTCTCCGAACTTTCATTTACACGCACCGGCAACATTTTCATCGTCACGATTCCCGGGACCCACAAGTTAAGTACCACCTGTTCCATAAGCGTTGGAACATCCGCCCTCACTTTGAATGCATTTGTTTCACGAAAGCCTGATGAAAACCACGAAGAGGTTTATCGCTGGTTACTCGAGCGGAATCTCAGGATGTATGGGGTTTATTTCGCAGTCGACAACCTCGGCGACATTTACCTCGCCGGCAGAGTTCCACTGCGCTGTATTGATGAAGCCGAACTCGATCGACTGATCGGGTGCGTATCGCAATATTCCGATGGGGCGTTTAACACGATACTTGAACTAGGATTTGCCACCGCAATCAGAAAAGAATGGCAATGGCGCGTAAGCCGCGGCGAATCTACCGAGAATCTTGATGCATTCGCCCACCTCATTGAACCGCAAGTTTAATCCGGCAAGATATGCGCATGAGTGAAACTTCGTACACGTTGATTCTGTTACGTCACGGCGAGTCAGAGTGGAATGCCAAGAATCTATTCACCGGATGGGTTGACGTTGACCTTAATGACAAGGGTCGCGCGGAGGCACAAAAGGGAGGCGAGCTCTTGGCCGAAGCCGGGCTCTACCCTGACGTGGTCATCACATCCGTGCTCCAGCGCGCGATTAAGACTTCACAAATTGCGCTGGAGGCATGTGGGCGATTGTGGATTCCGGTCGTGCGTAACTGGCGGCTCAATGAGCGTCACTATGGCGCTCTCCAAGGAAAAGATAAAGCGCAAACACTGGCTGAGTTCGGTGAAGAGCAGTTCATGTTGTGGCGCCGTTCATATGACACTCCACCACCACCTATAGATCCCAGCAGTGAGTTTGCTCAGAATTCCGATCCCCGCTATGCCACACTCCCGCCCGAGGCTGTACCTAGCACCGAATGTTTAGCTGACGTTGTGAATCGCCTGATACCTTTTTGGGAGGACGTGATTGTTGCCGAACACCTTCGCCGAGACGAAACGGTTCTGGTTGTTGCCCACGGCAATTCCTTGCGCGCATTGGTTAAGCACCTCGATGGAATTTCCGATGAAGACATCGCAGCCGTGAACATCCCAACCGGAATCCCCCTCGTGTACCGACTAGATGCAAATTTGAATCCGATTGTTCCCGGTGGTGAATACCTCGACCCGGTTGCGGCCACCGAAGCTGCTGCAGCCGTTGCTGCTCAAGGAAAAAAGAAGTAGCAATCAACCTATTGCTCGTTTTTAGTATTCTCATCCGTCTCTGGCTTTTTCTTACGAGTAATTCCTCGCGTGACTCGACTCCCGTGATGCTTAACCTTGTGCATGCTGCGCCTGGCCCAGGCAAATTCAGTCCCCAGAATTGCCAGACCGATAAGAATCACGACTATCCCGGGCCCGGGCAGAACAAGAAGTGCCACCCCCGTTATTAGTGTGACCGCTCCAACGGAAGCGGCCAGGATTTTCCTGATCGGAGACGGCAACGATGCCCAAGAGTCGGTCCAACGCTGAGCCCATTGAGGTTTTGGCACGTTTCACCAGGGTCCGTCTTTTTACCTGCGGCCGGTAATTTCAATCATCTTAGGACGGATATCAAACAGGTAAATCAGGGCAATGACGGTACCGGCAATACCAAAGATCGACAGCGCTAATGATGGCGCCAGTCCAGCGAGAACGGAGACTCCGGTGAGTGCAACCCACAGCAGTTTTGTTTGCCGCCCGATGAATGGGAAGTATTCGGCCGGCCGGCGAATTGCATCAACTAAGGCGAAAATCTTGACGGCCAGCAGAATGGCCCAAAGTGCATAAACCACGAGTGTTTCAAAGCCCATGGAATGATGCTAACCGACGACCCCGGCAACCGACGACCCCGGCATATGCAGAATCCCGCCGGTTTCCCGGCGGGATTCGTGAACAGTAACTTGAATTAACAGTTAACTGATTCGGTATTAGACACCAATTGCTTCGCGCACCAATGTGACTGTTTCACCGGCGCTGTGGCGAACTTTGGTTGCTGCTTGAGTGGCGGTTGCATAACCGTCCTTTGCCGCAGACTTAACCGCGTCAATGGCAGTTCCAACACCATCCATGTTTATGGCGGACATGTCAATTTTTGGGAAATCCACCTTGGGAATATCAATTTTTGGCAACTCAACGCCAAAGAAGTTGAATTTATTTGTTGTGTTCATTTCTTCCGACATTTCATCCTCTTTCATTTTCATTGTGTTTTCTCTTCCGTATTCGATTCCATGCTGGAACCGTTTTCTGCTTGGAATGCGGCATAAATCTGAAGCAGTGTTGTGCGCTGGCGCTCGGTCAAGGTTCGATCCGAAGCAATGGCGGTAGTGACAACTTCGTCACCCGCACGATCGCTGAGAATTCCGGCTTGGACATACAGGCTCTCCGCGGAGATCCTGAGTCCGTGGGCAATGCGATTGAGAATTTCAGCACTGGGTTTACGCAATCCGCGCTCAACTTGGCTCAGGTACGGGTTCGATACCTCCGCCGCCTTCGCCAACTGACGAAGTGACATTTGAGCTTGGTCACGCTGGTCCCGAATAAAGGATCCGAGTCCGCTGACATCTATTCCGGCCATGGAACCATTATGCACCCGAGTGCTTGCAATTGCAAACGCAAGTGCTTGCTTTTGCTAACTAGGCATTTCATGGGGCGAATAAGGCTTCATATCCGCACGCTCACATCCGTACGCTCACGACCAGGGCACCGATAATCAAGGTCATTAGACACAGCCCAACGCAGGGAATAACCCACCGGATCAGCAGATTTCCCTTCCTAGTCAGGCTGGAAAACTGCACCACGGCGTAGTAGCACAGAACAAATAATCCCGAGATTGCCAGGTTGAGCCCAATCCCGCCGAACGTGACGAGGACGAGGACAACAACACCGGTCAGGATCTCCGCCCGTACCGGCACCGCGCGGGGACCGGACACGACCGCGAGCGCGGAGGGAAGTGGTCCATCATTTGCCATCGCGAAAATCATGCGGCCAATACCAATGTTGAGTGCAAACAAAGCTGAACCCGCGGCGAGCACTACGGCTAGTTGAATCAACCACGCGGGGTATTCAAAAATTGTGGCTAGCTCTCGGAGTGGAGAAGGTGACCCCAGGGTTTGGGGGAAGTTCAGTAGCACAATCGCAACCAGGAAATAAAGTACAAGAACAAACGCCAGGCTAATCGCAATCGCCCAAGGTATGACGAAAGTTGGGCGTTTAACTTCACCTGCGATCACCGAAATTCTCGCGTAACCGGCAAAAGCGACGAAGAGAATTCCAGCAGCAGCAAAAATCGACACCGCCGTTGGTTCAGGAGGCAGTACTGCGGTAATCGGGAAGGCCTCATTCACTTGGGAGTAAACGATTAAAGAAACGATTATCGCGACGACCATGGAGACGCTTAGCGTCATTGCAACTAAAGATAATTTTAGTCCTCGCAGGTTTAAGGCCAATACGACCAGGACCGCAATCACCGCAACAATTCGAGAATGGTCGGGGGCAAGGTAAGCACCTATCACAAGTGCCGCTGCAGAGGCCGAGGCAGTTTTGCCAATGACAAACGAGAAACCAGCGATGAGAGCCGCGGGTGATCCCAGGCAGTTTTTGCCATACACGTATCCGCCGCCAGACTGCGGAAAAATACCCGCCATGCGCGCGTTAGAAATCGCATTTAACATTGCAATCAATCCCGCAATAAGTAGTGAAATGAGAACTGCTGAACCGGCGAGGGCGTATGCGGGTGACCATGCTGCAAAAACTCCAGTGCCAATCATGGATGCGAGTCCGATCAAGACCGCGCCGGGAATTCCGAGTGTGCGAATCATCGGGCTCACGCTAGCGTGGGGTGAATAGTTTCGACGAATAAATGCCATCCACGTGATCATGGAAAACACCCTCGGTGTGCCCGTCCCAGGAATACGCGGCAGAGGGAACCGCCGAGTTGCGCAACTTCGCACCCAAAGGTCCCGAATTGCTGTTCACGGTGCGATCATGACACGCTTGGGTAATGCGGGCGATAGTACAACGGGCAACTGACGCGAATGTGGTTGTTGATCACAAGGTGATCGGCTCATTTGTCGGACCTGGATTAGTTGTTTTGGTTGGGGTGACCCACACCGATACCGTCACTTCGGCTTATAAGTTGGCGGAAAAAGTACATGGATTACGAATCTTTGATCAAGAGTTTGTATCGCAATTTGATGACATTTGTGTCCCTCCGGGATCCGCACGTGAACTAAGCGCTGGGGAATTGGGACTGCCCATGTTGGTGATCAGTCAATTCACGCTCTATGCATCAACTAGCAAAGGTCGACGTCCCACGTGGGATGCAGCTGCCCCCGGCGAGGTTGCTGAGCCACTTGTTGAGGCGGTTGCTCAGAAATTGCGACAGTTGGGAACGCAGGTTTCCCAAGGAAAGTTTGGTGCGGACATGAATGTCTCACTAACAAATGCGGGGCCTATGACGCTGATCGTTGACGTTGACTAGCTGATGTCGATTAAATGTCAGTGACAACCAATTCTTGATTCGCAGTGATCACGTTACCGTCATGTATTACGTGCAATGTTTCGTCAACGGGTGTTGAGCGCTTGATTACCGCTGTTGCAATGGGTCCAAGTTCATAGTGCCTTGCGGGGGTTGCGATAAAGCCAATTACTTTCCCGGCCGCTGTCGTGACTTCGTCTCCGTGCGAAGGTAAATCACTGTCGCTACCATCAAGATGAAGGAGCACTAGCCGACGCGGTGGTTTACCCAGGTTGTAGACGCGGGCAACCGTTTCTTGACCGCGGTAACAGCCCTTTTGTAGGTGGACGCCAGAACCAATCCAACCGAGTTCGTGGGGCAAGGATTTATGGTCGGTCTCACGAGCCAACTGAGGGACAGCAGCGGCTGTTCGAATCGCGTTGTAGGCCCATGTACCCGCGCGATAGGGGAATTGATCAAGTCGCTCCGCCAACATTGACCGAGGAACAATTACTTGACGACCAAGGAATAGTTCAGGACGGGCCGCAACGTACTTGTCCACATATCCCACGCCCGCAATACCTGCTCCGGAGAATTCATCCGGGGTAAGCCACGTGATGACACTGGGATCAACGGCGTGCACCGGTTCCCAGACCACTGCGAATTCATCACTTCGGTCAGCCACTTCAACGCGCAACATAAACCGCATTGAATTGAGATAGGCGGTCAGCGCGGTGGCAGTGTTCGGCGGTGTGATCAGCCACGTTGTTTCGCCGTCATCGACGACATGTAGCTCTTGTTCAACGTGCCCGTGTGGACTGAGAATCAACGCGATCCGGGAAACATAGGGTTCCAAGTTGTCTAGGAATGCCGTGGTCAGGCTGTGCAACCAAGAAAGTCGATCTACTCCCGTAACGGTAACAACACCCCAATGGGAAAGATCGACACTCGCCTCACCGGCAATGAGTAAACGTTGTTCCCGATGCGGGTCGCCGTAGTGCCAAGCAACACCGAAATCAAGATCCGACTCTGGTGCGGGTATTGGAGTGATGCCAACTTCACCCATTTGTTTTTGACTCCAATTTATTGGCACAGACTTTACACAAACCGGTCACTGCCATATGGGTCATGTGAGCGTTGAAGCCGTAGGTCTCCTGCAGGTCAAGTGAAAATTCAGCAGCCGCAGCGGCTGGAATGCTGGTGACTTCTGCGCAGTCATCACATACGAGATGAATGTGTGGGGACTCATCTTGCGAGTGATAAACCGGTGCTCCGTGCCCAATGTGTGTGTGCGTGATCAAACCAACGCTTTCCAGTACTTCCAAGGTCCGGTAAATGGTTGAAAGATTCACACCCGATGCCGTCTTTTGCACCGAGGACAGGATCTCCTCGGGTGTTCCGTGTCCCAGTTGGTTCACCGACTCGAGTACTAACTGTCTTTGCGGGGTAATGCGAAAACCTTGCTCGCGGAGCCGGTCCTCCCAAGGTGTTGATTCCATGGAAACTACAAGTCTTCAACTGCTGGGCGTAATTTCGCCGAAAGGTGATTTTGCATGGGCTGCTCCATCGCTGCCATGTCAAAAGTCCACACAAGCTGCGAGTCAAACAATCCGTAAAGCCGCTCGCCGTGGGTATACGGTACCGCGCTTTCGGTTCGAACAACAACGTCAGTTTTCAAAGTTGCTCGTGCGCTCGTAATTTTTGCATTGTCCAAACCAAGCACCTCGGTTGTACCAATATAGATCTCGGCAAAACCAGTTGGGTGAGACAAAACGAATTCAATCTGATTGTCAGGGCGTGGACGCCAATAACCCGACTCGGTATCGAGCGGTTTAATTCGCTCGCCGGCTTCGTCGAGGAGCCAACTGCGAGAGACATAGTTAATAAATGGTCGACCATCACAGGAAAATACAACCTCCTGACCAAATCTGAAGTCCTCGATTGTGGGGTATGTGCCCAGTCCGACTCCAACCCAGCTTCCGATCAGCCACGAAAGTGGCATGACTTCAACAGGAAGCTTGTCCATAGATCAGCCTTGGCCCTTAAAGAGTTTTGCCACAACATAAAACGAGAACAAACCGGCGGCACCGATTGCAATAACTAACAGCGATGTGTATACGAATTCCAACATATGCGCACTCTACCCTTTCGCGCCATTTTGCTCATGTGGGACATGACTCCTCAGCCATTCCCCGATGCCGGTCAGAGTCTCCGCACTGATGGCCGTTTCGGCGTGCCCGAAACCCTCAACCACAATCATCGTCGCATTAGCGTTGCCGGCTCGCTCGATTGCATTTTCCAAAGCGTAAGCATGCTCAACCGGGAAGTACTTGTCCACGTCACCGTGCACGATTAACAGTGGCATGTGCGACAGCCGCTCAACTGCAACTTCAGGTGAAATCGGGGGTGGATCTGGCCACGGGGTGCTGGAAACATGGACGCCTTTGCCGCGCAAAACCAGACGACCAGCTTGGGTCTCAATTAGTCGATGAACTACCCGCATAATTGGTGTTCCACGGTAAAACCAAAATGCCGGGGCGCTCACGCTCACAACAAGATCCGGTGTAGCCGCACCCTGTGCCAATGCGGCCTGACGCAATACAACTGAACCGCCCATGGAAAAGCCAACGGTTGCCACGCTGCGGTAACCAAAGTCGCGGGCATGGACTACGGCTGCATCGATGTCATAAATTTCATCCATGCCCATCGTGCCCTCACCACCGGAATCCCCGTGCCCGCGAAGGTCGAGCGAAAGCACCCCACCGAATTCCCTCAATGCCGCGACTACTTTTTTGACGTGGTCTTGCTCACGATTCCCCGTGAAGCCATGGGCGAGAACAATCCCTAGAGCGAGGGGATCTGAATCAGTCTTTGCGTGAACCCACGTTGAATGGGTTCCTGCAATACGCACTTCATCCCGCGTAAAAAGAGTGAATTCAGAGTGCACACCCCCTATTTTGCCGGTTGGCTCTGGTGACTTACTCGGCACCTATATATGCGTCAAATATCCAGTAGGTAGTCTTAGCCTGGATTTAGGAGGTCGCATGCGAATAGTTCTCTTGACCCGTGCCATGCACTCTTCCGCTGAAGTCCTTCCAGCGTTGACTCTCCTCAATCACAGCGTTCGTGTTTTGGGAGCTGAACCATCTTCATTATTGGCGGTTGATAATTCCGATGTCGTCCTCGTTGACGGACGCATGGATCTCGCAGCCGTTCGAAGTTTCACCCGATTGCTGTGTGACACCGGTGCGGGCGCACCCATCCTGCTGATCACCACCGAAGGAAACCTCACCGCGGTCCAGGGTGACTGGGGAATTGACGACTTCCTGTTGAATACGACTTCCCCCGCTGAACTTGAAGCACGACTGCGGATCGCTGTTGCTCGCTACAACCTAAGTTTGGGAATTGACGCGAATCGCAGCCCTGAAGAAATCAACCTCGGAGCATTGCACATTGACGAAGTCAGCTACAGCGTTCGACTGAATGGTCGTCCACTTGACTTGACATTTAAAGAATTTGAGTTGTTGAAACACCTCGCTCAACACCCAGGTCGAGTTTTCACTCGCGCCGTTTTATTGCAAGAAGTATGGGGTTACGACTACTTCGGTGGGACCCGCACCGTTGACGTGCATGTCCGAAGGCTTCGCGCGAAACTTGGACTAGAAAATGAAGCCCTTATCGGAACTGTACGAAATGTTGGTTATCGATTTGTTCTCGAAACCCCCGAACCTGCCAACGGGCGTATCGATCAACTGCAGTCGTAACGCATCATGTCTCATCAGACCCGGGTCATTTCAACGCTAGTTGTCGACCATCTAGATGCTGTACAAGTTGATCAAATTACTCAACTTCTCAACAACGCAACAGATTTTGATGGTGTTCGTCCGTTGAGCGAACATGCATGGCTGCATCTTCGCTCTGGTGAAAGCGGGCTGCACATCCTTGGGTATTCCAACGATCTCGATGAACACGGAGTTCACGGGGACGAACATTCACACATTGTTGGTTACGCGCACGTAGACGTCACAGATCTTGTTGAAGGCGCAAGTGCTGAGTTGGTTGTTGCTCCAGAATCACGAAACAGTGGGGTTGGTCACGCGTTAGTAGAGCAAGCATTGAAAGTCTCACCCGACGGGCGACTGCGTCTGTGGGCGCATGGGCTTACAAGTGGTGCTCAATCTCTCGCCGACTCCCTTGGTTTCGTGCTAAGCCGCTCCTTGTGGCAAATGCGACGCTCACTTTTCGCGCCACTTCCACCGGCACAGGTTCCGGCAGGTGTATCGATCCGGACGTTTAATCCCGCGACTGATATCGAGGGGGTATTGGCGGTCAATGCACGCGCCTTCGCCGATCTCCCGGATCAAGGCAATTGGACGAAAGCCGATGTTTTGACGCGGCTGAAGGAGTCCTGGTTTAACGCTGACGGATTTTTTATCGCTGTTGACGCGAAAACCGATGCGATCATCGGATTTCACTGGACCAAAGTTCATGGATCTGGCGGACACGGATCAGATCACAGCCATGAGGCGATTGGTGAGGTGTACGTCCTCGCCGTTGATCCCGGAAACCGGAAACCGGGGTTAGGACGGGCCTTGAGCGCCTGGGGATTGACATACTTACGTAGCCTCGGGCTCGGGCAAGCCATGCTCTACGTCGATTCTTCCAATGAGCGCGCAATTACCCTCTATGAAAGCATGAAGTTCGTGCATTGGGATACCGACGTGATGTACCGGCGGCCCGTTCAATAGAGAATTCCGAAATTCAACGGCGATTGGCCCTTTGATCGCCTGTGGTTTACCTTGCAGTACCTCCTCATGGCACGATACCTGCATGAGTATCTCGGACTATTCGGCTGACGGTCCCCCAACGGGTGAATTTGCAGCAATTATCCTCAAAGACGAATACGCCAGCGACCTACCGGCGAATCGGTTCCTGGATCGAGAGCTCTCCTGGCTTGCCTTTAACAAACGGGTCCTTGACCTAGCCGAGGACACCGGACTGCCACTACTTGAGCGTGCCAAGTTTCTCGCAATTTTTGCCAGCAATCTTGACGAGTTCTTTATGGTCCGGGTGGCTGGCCTCAAACGTCGCATAGCTACCGGTAT
>JBIIOS010000188.1:0-3307 GCA_044336805.1 Candidatus Nanopelagicales bacterium | reverse complement strand
CCGTGTTCGCCCACCGTTTGCTGAACAAGTGCCACGAGCGCTTCAGGTTCACGAACATCTGTCATCGAGGAAGTCGCGTTGCCGCCAGTATTCGTAATCTCGGTAGCGACCTGTTGCGCCGCCGCAGCATTGATGTCGCTGACCACGACAGTTGCTCCTCGTCGTGCTAATTCACGGGCGCAAGCAGCGCCGATTCCTGCGCCAGCCCCCGTGACAATTGCGATTCGTCCATCAAGATTTCCCACTTGGACACCCCTTTCGGATTAACATGCACAAATAGTTTGGGGGTGGGTCAAGAATCTGACCCACCCCCAACACAATGGTTGAAGCTCAGCCGCCCAGTGGTGCTTCACCAGCCGCAATACGGATGGCATCAATGTCAGCCCGGGAAAGGCCAGCTCCCTTGCCCTTGAGCAAACGCGAGTTTTCTTGCGTTGCCTTGTAAAGGTTGTTTGCTTCAGGAGATGCGTAGTTGTACTTAATCCACGAATCGTCGTAGATCTTGGATCCCGCAGCAACGGGACCCGAGACGAACTTGCGAGCCGCTGCGTTGCACTCGTCCTGGGTCAACTTGCCTTGAGTTGTCGTGTACTTCTGGGTCTTTGGTGGGAGTGAAGTACTTCCGGAACGAATTGGGCCCACCGAAGCGGTCCACTCGTTGCCTTCAAGAATCGAATACGGAATAGCCGACCACATGTCGTTGGGCTGATCCGACCACTTGTTCATGTTGTACGGGTTGTTCTGCTGGCTGCTGAGAGTGATGTAACCGACCAACTCAGCGATAGCGTGATTTCCGTATTCATCGTTCATGATTGGCTTGAGGCGCTGTGTGCGTTCTTCAAGTTGCATCCAGTCGTTCTGCTCGTAGACACCAGCAAAGTGAGCAAGATCCTTAGCAACCGCGTAGTAGACCAACGCGCCAGCATCAATCATTTGATCACGTGACCAGCCTGAAATTCGCTTCCACAATTCAGATGTTGCCGTCGCCATGGTTTCGCGACTGTGATCAAGGTAGTCGGCTAGGTCACTTGCGTTATTCATGTGAACGGGCAGGTAACCGTTGGAGAGGTAATCAGATGTGTAAAGACCGACGGCGATCATATTGTCGTGGTCGTATGAAGGTGTAGCTTCGAATGAACCCCAGTCGTCGACAATATTGAAATGAGTATCTTTCATAATGACCGGCAGGGTCAAGTTGTTGTACTCAATGTCGGCGGTGACTCCATCGAGCCATGGGTAGTCACCCTCAGCTAAGTCAATGAAATCTCGAACGAGCATTTCATTATTGCCCACCTTGTATGGACCACTGTTGTTAATGCCGAGTCGGCACTCACAGTTCTTCAGGAATGCATACTGAGATGCTGTTGCCAAGAAACGCACTACAGCGTTATGTAGTTTGTCTCCGGGCTTACACCCGAGTGCATCGGCTTCAAAAACTTGAAGTGTGCGCTCTGGGTGAATCTGACCCTTGTTGTTGTCATCGCTGTTAAGGATGTATGAGTTCTGCCGGTGATAACCGAGGTTGACGCGCCGCGTGAAATCGAGCACGAATTTCATGTCGTCGATTCCGTCGGTTGCATTGATCATGCCCATATCCATGAGGAATTGGCGGCCACCCAAGTAGAACTGCTGGATGATTCCCAACATGATCGTGTTTACGCCCGTAGAAACTTCACGGGCACGATCACCGATTTCTTCAGCTGGCATTGCTGCATCAATCTTGCGCAGCAATTCAGGGTATCGATACCAGCAGTTGTAGTACGAGAGAGCGATGTAAGGGTTTACCGGAAAGAGTTTTGACTCCTGAACGGTTCGGGTTGTGCACTGCCAGTAAAAGATGTCACTGGACTTGCGGATCCAAGCGTTGTCCGCGAGGAGTTCGGCGTAGGTGTAGTTCGATGCCATGAGATTCAGTTCCCCTTTCAGGAGATTTTCACGATTAGGGCACGGGCAGCGTCATCACGCTCGGCGTACGCATTGGCCGCGTCTTTTGAGTACTCAACAAGAATGCGATCTCCCTCGACAAGTCCGTCGAGTTCAGATGCCATCAGGCAAGGGATGCCGTATTCACGGGTAAGGATGCCAAGGTGTGAGCGGATGGTTCCACCCATACAAACGACGCCGGCAAAACCTTCCAGAATAGGTGCCGTCAACGTGCCACCTGAATCATCAATGATCGCAATGGTTCCTTCGGGAACGCCATTGATCAACATGTCCATGACAACGTCAACCGTACCGACAAAGCGGGCGGTGCCTTCTAGATCCTTGGCCGCAAAAACATTGTCGCCGGTGCCAACGATGAGGCGTCCCTGAGAGTCTTTGCCTTGTGTACCAGAATCGCCGACTCCTTGGACGGGCTTGTACTTGTTTGGCTCTTCAATGTACGAGATCTGGGCAGATGTCTCGAAAAGGTAGCCGGTGGCTAACAACTGCTGCTCGATGTTTTCAAAGTCGGCGCGGGTTAGTTCAAGGCTAGGATCGACTACCGCCTCCTCCCACGTTTTACCCGAAGCTGCGAATTTCTCGGCTACTAAGCGCCGAATAGCCGCGTGATAGAACTCGACGGTGGGCATCATGGCTTCCTTGCCCCACTTGTCGTCGATAATCTTTGGCTGGCTCATGGACCCTCCTTTTATGGCTGGACATTCGGGAACGGTCGTCCGCGAACATGTCGATGAAGACGTCGGAACTATAGCAAGTGTTCGGGGGTCACGCCGTGCTATACAGAAAATTTTCACCCTCACCAACAGGTAAAAACAAGCGTGTGACGTGCTGGGAAGGGTCCACCCCTCTGGCATTGCAACATCAGATGTTTACCGCTAATCAGGTATTTCGCGAGATTCTCGGCGAGTACTGAAGGCCCCTAGTGCTATCGCAACAAGAATGGCGATGCCACCGATGATTTGGCCAGCCAAGACCGGTTGGCCAAGGATCAGGGCAGAGCCGATAATCGCCACAACGGTCTGCAGACTCAACAGCACCGACGATGGTGCCGGACCCAGTGCGGCCAACATCACGTACATTCCAGCTGTTGCCAGTCCGGTGAGTGCCCCGGAAATTACGAGGGTAAGCCACGCTCGCGCAGAAAAAGTCTCCAATTCCCCTAATGGGAGAGCAATGAGCAATGTTGATGCTGCGACCCCGAAGGAGACCCACGCCGCGGCCACGATGGCGGGTGTTTCAGGGATGAGCCGCTTATTGACAAGCAGAAAGCCAGCAACGAAGCAGGCGGACCCTAATGCCAAAGCGATACCGATCGGCTCAATGGTGACTGCGCGACCAGTTGCCACAACCAGGGCTGCTCCGA
>JBIIOS010000048.1:0-13033 GCA_044336805.1 Candidatus Nanopelagicales bacterium | reverse complement strand
GGGCGAACCCGGCCTCAAGATTCGTGGCCATCCGGGTCGGGATCCACCGGTTGCCCGAACCGGATTCCATTCGTAACCTGCCAATGGACCGCTTGTCACTTTTTCGTCACCGTACTCCTGACGAAGCTCACCCGTGGTGACCCCACTTGCAATAAGCGCGGCCAAAACGGAGCCAGCGGATGTGCCCACGAGTAATTCACATTCATGCGCATCAATACCCAATTCGGCCTCCAGTGCACTTAATGCACCAACAGCCCATGTTCCACCCAGTACACCTCCACCACCAATGACGATTGCGCGGCGGGGCATCAGGAGGCAACCACCCGAAGGTGTTTCTCACCGGAGGGCCCAGGTGAACTGCTCCGTTGTTCAATTGAAGCACGCAAACCAATGATCGACTCGCGGATGCTTGTTGCAATGACGTCAAGGTCTTCGAGAGCATCCCGATCTGCCATGAGCCCGATGTACAGGCCACCGTTGTAACTCGTCAGCCCAATACTCAAAGCTTGACCGGGTACTAAGGGAACACAGGGGTACGAGGAAAGCATTTCTGATCCCGCCGCATAAAGCGCGTGCTGTGGCCCGGGAACATTGGTGATCGTCACGTCATATGCTCGACGCGTAAGCGTTGAAGCCATCCGTGCACCCAGTGCATGAACTGAGGCTGGCCCGAATCCTGCAATGTCAATAATCGCGCGCGCACCAAGAAACTCACCGGTTGGGTCAAGGTCAGACATTTGTTCAACAACACTGAGTAGCCGGTCGACCGGTTCGAACTGCGCAACCGGCAACTCAATTACATAAGCATTCACTGCGCCGCCCAGCGTTGGTTGCTCAACGCGTGAGTCAAGGGATACCGGGACCAATGCATTAAATCTTTCTTGACCACTTGGCATTCCATCGCGTCTGATCAACCAATTCCGCAAAGCACCTGTGAGAACGGTTAAAATGATGTCATTAACGTTAACGCTTTGACCAGTTAACGCGGCTGCGGATTTACGTATATCCCGTAATTCCTGCAGATCCACATCCACTGAAACAAACCGACGCTGTGCACCAATCTTGACCTTCAGCGGTGAGCGAGTGCGAAAGCGAGCTAAAGAAATAAGGTCATTAATTGCCGATTGAGCGGCACCCACGGCGCTACCAACAACAGCCTGCGTTCCTGCCACAACTTCACTGGTAGTGCTCACCGCAAGTTCAATCGCTGCAGTGGGGTGGGTGAAGACCTCAGTAAATGCCGCACTAATCAATTCAATACCTGATGGCTCTGCCGCTGGGCGCCATGAACTCGGTGGCCCAACGGTGACCTGCGACTCGTTGTCGAAGATCACTTGGGAAATGTCAAGGGCCGCGAGGCCATCGACAAGTGCTTCATGACTTTTGGTGACTATGGCGAATCGTCCACCGGAGAGTCCTTCAATTAAATACATTTCCCATAATGGACGGGTTCTATCCAGCGGCCGACTCATCAATCGAGCTACCAACTCGTCAAGTTGGTCCCGGCTACCCGGCTTGGGCAACGCGGATCGCCTCACGTGATAGGAGACATCAAATGAAGTGTCATCGACCCAAACGGGGCGAAACATGCCCAATGGGATGTCCTTCACCCGCTGCCGGTATCGAGGTACAAAGGCCAATCGGGCCTTAATCAATTTAACCAATGTTTCGTGATCAAAGCCGGTGTCCGGGGCGGCAAAAATGGACACACTCCCAATATTCATAGGGGTTTCGGAGCTCTCGATATAAAGAAATGACGCGTCAAGACTGCTCAACCGCTCCATCCCTTAAAGCCCCTTCCTCGCGAAGCAAAACCCTGGCCAAACTGCCCAAGGTGCGTATCCGGACATGGTAGTGGCAGAATGTCCAAGTGCCACTTCCCACATGGGTGCGATTTGTTCGCGCCTCCGTAATCATCCCGATTCTTGGCATATCCCTGCTCGCTGGTCTTCTTATTGGCTTGCTGGCAACTTCTGACTCCCCCAGTGCAACCGCTCAACCGGTTACGGCCAGCGAAATCGTGCTTGAACCCACCGCGACACCCACCGCGACACCCACCGCGACACCCACCGCGACACCCACCGCGACACCCACCGCGACACCCACCGCGAAGCCAATCAAGCCCAAGAAACCAAAACCCGCAACCCGCGAACGCAAAGCCAAAAATGTCCCAGAACGTCCACTTGATGAAAACACCGGTCGTCGAATTGTCTATGACAAGGCATTAATGACCGTGTGGGTCATGGATGAATTTAATGAAGTCGTCTACCGCTTCCCCGTGGTTGGACGCTGGGATCGCCCGGTAATGGGGAAATACAAAATTTATTCGCAGTCACCGCACAGCGGCAATCCCAATTCCAAAGTGACCTTTGATCACATGACGCGATTCGCTTATGGGATGGACGGCAAAACCCCTATTGGTTTTCACAGCATTCCCGAGTACTACAACGGGGAGATGATGCATTCAACCGACCAGTTGGGACTACCCGTTGCTACTGGCGGTTGCATTCGGATGGATGCGAAAGATGCGAAGAAACTGTATAAGTGGGCTGAACTTGGTGACACGGTCTACGTTCTCCCTTCCCCGTAGAGACGCATCAGCACATTCACCAATTGCCTTTACCAATGCCCCGCGTGAATTCAACTCTGCCAACGTGCTTGCTTTTTTGACCATGTCGGTCGCGATCGGGTCGCTGGGTAAGTAACGAACTTCAAGCTCGGGATCAAGTGCGGCACAAATCGCTCCGAATTCCCGATGAATCTCATGCGCGTCTGACTTGTGAACCATATTTACAACAACGCATCTGCGTGCACTGGTAAATAGCGAACTCTGAGTGCTGTAGGCAATAGCCAGCCTTTGAGCACCGATTGCATCAGCCTTGGTTACTACAAACACTTGATCCGAATTCTCCAAGACCGTACGCGTCACCACCGCTCGCCGAGGTACCAAAGTCGGCGCCAAATTGATCCCGAGTTCGCCATCAATGTCATCAAGGCCAGCTCCAAGATCGATCACAACGTGATCGAAATACTCGCGGGCCCGGTCGACAATTTTCTCGATGGCTCCGGCCCGTACCTCAGGCCACCGCGAAGGGTCAGAAAGTCCGGTCATGACCCAGAAATTGGGTGCAATCACCTTCACGCAGTTGGCTAAAGACCGCGAGTCCAACGCGTTCGCCTCGGCATAACGCGCTGCAACAACGATTCCACTAACGTCCTCTTCGATCCCCAGTGTCAAAGCAATTGATGGAGCGGTGGTGTCCGCATCGATGAGGAGCACGCGGGCCCCACGCTTTCCCAGAGCCTCGGCGAACCCAATGGCAAACGTGGTGCGTCCGTGTGAGCCGGGTGGCCCCCAGCATGCGCTCACTTGGCCGACCGTGTCAGCAGTGTGCGGTGGCTTTTTTTCCTGCACCCCAATGGGCTCGGACAAGTCTCGTCGCAGTTCGAAGACCAGATCAAAGCCGGCATGATCAGCGCGCAAAATTCGGCGCGCATTCCAGGACCGCGCAACCGCTTCCTCGTGATCATCAAATGCAATGACAGCCACCGATGCCACCTGTTGTGTAAGAATGGCAAAAATCTCACGACTCATGCGGGGAAGTTGAGCACCCACCAAAACATGGGTTCCAGGAACTACCGCACACACCGAGAGAAGCTCTGGTGCATCGGTGCAACGTCGACTTACCTCAATCCCACCGGCATTGACTAATGCGATTAACTCGGCTTCCGCTGGTGTCCCAGTCAGCGCCCAAACCATAGTGAATTCATGCGAGCCTGCACCATTTCTTTGACTCACCGAGAACCCTGCGATTCCAATGGGACCTTGACCAAGTCAATCACTCCAACTCGAATTGCTTGGACGAGATCGGGTACTTGGGTAACCGGCACGAGAAGTACCACGCCGATTTCCCCGCCGGTCCCCACTACATCACTTGCGACAGCTCGCACTGTTATTCCTGTCAGCACCAACATTGGTGGCAGCATCGACCCGACATCTTTCGAACTCGACCATACGTCAACTTGATCTCCGGCGTTAAGCCCGATTGCTACGTGAAGCGGATCAACCGGGACCGTGACCACTCGCGAGTCCGTTGGGGGTAGCACGCTCAGTGCCGAACTGGGAATAAATTCCCCCGCTCCGATCGGCCTCACCACAATCCCGGAAGGTGGAACCGTTCCACGGAAATACGGTTCCTGCGCCCCATTGAGGGCGACAACAACCGCTTCGACCCCCGCAAGGGGACTTCCCAGTGCAAGTTCAGAACTCGCTCGCCACAGGGTTACCGTCTCTTCACCCGATGCCATAACCCGCGCCCCAACAAACATTGAGACAATCAAGAGTGAAATACCAAACCACAGCCTGATATCACTCCACCTTGCAGACTTTCGACTTCGCGGCTTCACCGACCGCTCTTTACCCCAACGAACTCGCATGCAACACCTTCTCGCTAGCTCACGTAATTCACGGCCAGCGTGCGATCACAACACCGGTGCTACCACTATCCGTCCTAACCCCAGATTCACGAAATGGTTATCCACAGGTGAAGGGTGGCTGCTGCGATTGTCAACTGACTTTGACACTATGTGCCTATGGCCCGTTTTCTCACCCTCGCAGACGTTGCAGAGACACTCAACATTTCCGCCGCTCAAACCTACGCATTGGTTCGCAGTGGTGATTTGCCTGCGATCAAAGTTGGTGGGCGTGGACAATGGCGCGTGGAAGCCCAAGCACTTGAGCAATACATCGAAAACATGTACGCCCAGACCCGCGAATTCGTTTCAACCCACCCATTTGGAAAAGATGAAGAGTCCGGTCCAACCTCAGACTAGGCAATAACTTTCATCGAGATCACCGAGCCAAGTGCCACGACCAGCCGCATGTCAGTTTCGCCACCATTATCAATTTCAATAAAGTCGCGCCCAACAGCTGCCACTATCCCGAGGATGGGACTCGCAGAGTCATTAGTTTTTATCACCACCCGGCTACCCCACTGCCCGCGCAGCCAGGATCCCTCTCGAAATCCGATCCTGATTCGGGTCAATGCTTCAACGACCGGAGCTAGACCGCGAGGAAGTCCACGCGCCGAATTTATACAACCGGTCCGTATAAGGCACTCAAAAGTTCGCGCCGACTCACCATCAGTGCACCGCAGCAAAATGAAATCACCCGATGCACTGACTTCGGTGAGAACACCACAACAACGACTTCCGCGGACATCAAGGTCAACCTGCTCTCCGCGCGCCTGAGTGAAACGGGCGACCAGGGTCATCTCACTCCACTGCGCTTCGGCAAGGTCAGCTGCTTCAGCCACCACCTCTTGATCAAGTTGGGCCTGCACACTGGCCTGGGCCTGAATCCAAACTTCGGGAATGCGCACTTCGCAAGTCTGGGTGCGCCCCCCACGTATTTGCCAATTGATTTCGTGGCCTGTGGATAAATCCCTCACCTGATGGGGAGTTTCACCTATCCGTGTTTGAAATTCATCTTTGTGGGCATAACCGGGGTGTAAGCAAAATTGGGTCTTGACAAAAGCGATGTCCTTACCCACATAATGCATACGTAGTTAAAATTAATTAAACGTAGGCAAACACAGGCAAATGCTAACAAGCATCCACCGCGAATTCTTGTGAGGATTAACATGACGAACTACTTAATCACCCATAGCAAGGGAAGTATCAGAAAGACTGACCGAGCGCCCACACCACCGCCAAATCTACGCGTGATCAACGGGGGCATACCAGACCATGTTGACTACAAAGAGCAACTTCCACTACCCCTGACGTGGCAGGTCGCTCCCGGTGTGCCGGCTTCTCGTCCACTGGAGTTAGTACCCGATACAACTGGATCATCAGCGTTACCCAGTCATATTCGGGTTCCCAACGAAGAGGGTGAGCTGGTTGACGTTCCTCACCCGATAAGTTGGGCCGGTCACATGGCCCGAATGGTTTTTGAGGTGGGCTGCGGTGAAAGACCCAGTGCACAGCTCAACCGCTGGGTGAGCCGCGATCAACTTTCGCTGCTGGCAATGCGCGGTCGAAGTTACGCGCGACACCCTTCAACGCGAACCCAAAAAGGCTTGTCGCGATTGCGTAAAGTTCGCGGTGTTCGGGCAATGCAGGTTGCTCCGGGCATCATTGAGGCGAGTGCTGTGCTTGTTGGCACGGCACGTTCACACGCTATTGCAATGCGCATGGAAGCTGTTGGTAATCAATGGCTGCTCACCGCCATCGAGATGCGCTAGCGCTTTCGGTTAGCTCGCTCAATTCGCCTACGCTCGGCCCGGCTTGCGTTGGGATTCACCTCGATGATCCCGCCTTCCCCCGCATCCATTTCGCCGTGCACCACTCCACCTTCTGCATCGACATCAGGTGCCGAATACTCCAAATGCCTCGGACGCTGCGGGGCCAATCCCTTGGCCTCTAAGTTCAGTGCAGCGCCAGCATTGGTTCCGGTTGCATCAACGAGTCCCTCAATTGCTGCTGCCGCTTCCTCTTCGACTTCGGGTTTGACAGCGACTTCTGCATGGAAGAGATACCCAACCGTCTCCTCCTTGATTGAATCCATCATTGCTGTAAACAAGTCGAATCCCTCACGCTGATACTCAATCAGCGGATCCCGCTGCGCCATAGCTCGCAATCCGATTCCATCACGCAAATAGTCCATCTCGTAAAGGTGCTCGCGCCATTTACGGTCCAGCACCGAGAGAATCACCCGACGCTCGAGTTCTCGCGTGACTTCCTCGCCCAATTCTTCTTCGCGGACGTCATATGCTCTCTCGGCATCTTCGACCAGCAGGTTGCGCAGAAAATCTGCACTTAATCCACTGATGTCGCCGCCAGATTCATCGAGGACCTCATCAATTGTTAATCCAACGGGGTACAGCGCCTTGAGTGCATCCCACATTCTGTTGAGATCCCATGACTCCGGGTAACCTTCGCCGGTCGCCGACGTGACATAACCGTCCACGGTTGCGGTAATGAATTCTCTCACTTGATCTTCTATATTCTCGCCCTGTAAAACACGACGTCTTTCGTCGTAAATGACGAGCCGTTGACGGTTTAAGACATCATCGTATTTCAGAACATCTTTTCGAATCTCGAAGTTCTGTGCTTCAACTTGACTTTGTGCTGAGCGAATTGCATTCGACACCATTTTTGCTTCAATCGGGACGTCGTCGGGGACGTTAAACCGCTGCAAGAATGCGTTCACCATGTCGGCTTTGAATAGCCGCATAAGGTCGTCTTCGAGTGAGAGGTAGAACTGGGACTCACCGGGGTCACCCTGTCGACCGGATCGGCCTCTGAACTGATTATCAATCCGGCGGGATTCATGCCTCTCAGTACTCAAAACATAAAGCCCACCGAGACCAACAACTTCGTCGTGTTCAGCCTGCACGCTTGCTGCTGCTATTGCTAACGCTGGCTTCCAAGCCGATTCATAGCCCTCTGGGTCCTCTACCGGGTCAATTCCTCTACGACTGAGCTCAGCGGCCGCAATGGCCTCGGCATTTCCGCCCAGCATGATGTCAGTGCCTCGACCAGCCATATTGGTGGCAACGGTCACTGCCCCTCGACGACCCGCCATTGCAACAATTGCCGCTTCACGCTCGTGATGCTTAGCGTTAAGAACCTCGTGGGGAACGCCATTTTTCTTCAACATGGCTGATAACTCTTCGGATTTATCAACGCTTGTTGTTCCAATGAGGATTGGCTGTCCAGTCGCATGTCGTTCAACTATGTCTTCCAAGACCGCACTGAACTTTGCTTCTGCGGTTCGATAGATCAAGTCCGCATTATCTTGCCGGATCATGTCACGGTTGGTGGGAATCGGCACAACACCCAGGTCGTAAATCTGATTGAACTCGGCGGCCTCGGTCATCGCGGTACCGGTCATGCCACCCAATTTGTCGTAGAGCCGGAAAAAATTCTGCAAGGTAACCGTGGCCAAGGTCTGATTCTCAGCCTTGATCTCAACGCCTTCTTTTGCCTCAATCGACTGGTGGAGTCCCTCGTTGTAGCGGCGCCCTTTCAAAATACGGCCCGTATGTTCATCAACGATAATTACTTCGCCGTCCATGACCACGTAATCGCGATCTTTTCTAAACAATTCTTTCGCACGAATTGCATTATTCAAATAGCCAACGAGGGGGGTATTAACCGTGTCATACAGATTGTCGATTCCCAGTTCGTCTTCGACAAAATCAATTGCCTCTTCATGCACGCCAACGTTCTTTTTCTTCTCATCTACTTCATAGTGCTGATCACGAACCATCTTCTTTGCAATACGAGCAAACTCCGCGTACCACTCGGTGGCTTGGTCAGCCGGTCCACTAATAATGAGTGGGGTTCGTGCCTCGTCGATCAAAATTGAATCAACTTCGTCGATTATGGCAAAATTCTGGCCGCGCTGAACCATCTCTGGAGCCGACCACGCCATGTTGTCGCGCAGGTAATCAAAACCGAATTCATTGTTCGTTCCATAGGTGATGTCTGCTGCATACGCTTCGCGCCGTTGCGCAGGTGTCATGCCGTTCAGGATCGTTCCGACACTGAGGCCGAGGAAACGATGAACACGGCCCATCCATTCGGAGTCACGCTCGGCGAGGTAGTCATTGACCGTGACCACGTGAACGCCTTTGCCAGAAATTGCATTGAGATAGGCGGGCAAAGTTGACACCAAGGTTTTACCTTCACCAGTGCGCATTTCCGCAATATTGCCTAAATGAAGTGCTGCACCACCCATGATCTGGACGTCGTAGTGCCGCTGGCCCAGCGTTCGCTTTGCAGCCTCCCGAACCGCCGCAAATGCCTCCGGCATTAGGTCATCAAGACTCTCGCCCTGGGCGTAACGCTCCTTGAATTCGTCAGTGAGTTCACGCAACTCCTCATCGGTGAGGTCAACGAAGTCAGACTCAATCGAATTTACGGTCTTCGCGATCCCCTCCAGTTTGCGGAGTGTTTTGCCTTCGCCTGCGCGAAGAATCTTGTCAAGAACGCCCACGTGAAACCTTCCAAGTAACGATTAGATAAAGCAGCAGGTGCCATCGTAGTTCCACAGGCGGAAATTGCCTCTAGCCACCCAGATCCCGGCCCGATAGACATGCCGCATGCGATCTATCCTGCAGAAATTTGTGACTGAAATCAGTGATCTTGTGCTCGCCCGCGAGTGCATTGGCTGCTCCTCCCTGGGGACACTGATCTGCGCACATTGCCTAATATCTGTCCATAATCGAGCCCATATTATGCGTGATTTAAGGTTCGATGAACTGGCCGAAGACCTTCGAATTCCGCTGGCGATCGCCCACCGATACGCGCCACCGGTTGACGCAATGATTTACCGCTACAAAGACAATGCGATTCCTGAACTTGCACGCCTTCTTGCCGATTTACTTTCTGGGGCAATCGCACAAATTTCTCAGGTTCACCCTCAGGGTGCTCCCGAATGCGCCCAACTACCTACCTTGATTCCCATTCCATCAAGGAAGTCATCGATACGACTGCGTGGATTTGACCCAATGAGCCTTATCGCTGCTCAGCTCGCTCGCTCCGGCTACCCGATTGCTCCTTGGCTGATAGACCAGCGCGGAGCAGGGCGCTCTAAGACCTTGGGTTCGGCTGATCGAATGAACGCAGCACATGATGCTTTTCGGGTCGGGCAAGTTCCCGAACACTATGCATCCAACCCGATTCCCGTGATTGTGATTGACGATGTCACTACAAGTGGGGCAACATTCAACGCCGCAGTTTCCCAGCTCTTACTCGCTGGAGTACACGTCATTGGATGCGCCGCCGTCGCTGGTGCTCGCAAAAGATAAACGAACATGGACCCATCCCTGTTTAACCGGGATACCTATCCTGGATAGGCGGCAGCGCTTCCTGGGGTACGTACAAGCCAAGACTGTGATGAATTCTCATAGATGGAGCCATCGGCCGAGGTCACGAGTGTGGGTAGCCCTGGCGCAGCCGCAATGGACACCGGATCAGCGGGTGAACCTTGGGCTTGAATCTCACCACGCCCCAAATCAATCTCATAAATTTGAAGTGTGCCCGCTGTCTCGGTCGCGATCACTGAAATCGTATTAGCACTTGACCAAGCGAGTGCCGTTACAACACTGAGTTTGGATTCGACTCTTATCGGCTTAAGTAATTGAATTTGGGTGACGTTTACCGGTGTTGGTCGATTCACCTGTGTAAGCATCAGTACCGAACCCGTCTCGGTAGAAACGATGATTGCCGCTCGGGTTCCATCACGTGATGGGATAACAGACTGAACAAAATTACCCTGCTCTAGTCCTAGAATCTCAATGTCAAACAATTCACCGGTTGGCGACAAGGTTTGCGCTTTGCCATTATCAGTGACAATCCATGCAGTTGTACTTCCGTCAAACGCAATTGATTGTGCTCCCAATAGCGCCTCAAACGGTGGGGTTGGCGATTCGAATGCGGCACCGATAAGAAAGCTTCCCCACACGAGTTCACCAGTTGAATTGGATGCAATTGCTCGCATACCGTTACTTGATACCGCGAGTTTTGTAAGTGAATCTTCGAGTACTCCAAACACGCCCGGTACCGGAATATCTCCCCCGGGCTTTAACCGCACGACGCCTGTGCCCGTCGATGCATAGCCAACGGCATCACCTGACAGGCCATTTGGATTCACTTCCGGCCATGCATCACGTGACTGTGGTGAAGTAGTTCCCGGAACGCTGAGTGGTGTTCCATTCACCGAGATTTCAACAAATGCTACTTCCGGCAATTGTCGCAACGTCCACACAATTTGCTGAGATAAAGCGACACGAGCAGCGTCACTGGCCAATGCAACACTCGCATTGAGGTTCACTTGCGCTATTCCATTCTCAATGGGTACCGCGTCAACTGCCAGTTCAACACCATCGGGAAATCCGGTCCGCACTACTGGACGCAGCCATTGATTTGGGCCCTCAATAAGCCGCTGAATCAATGTTGTTCCCAATGCCGGACCAATGACCGGGATGAGTCTGGCGTCGGGGACGAGGGTCTGAAAACTTGGATTGAAAAAGTACAGGGGAAAACTTCGGTAGGCGCGGTTGACGTCAAAATTTGAGAGCAGCAACCCATTCGGAGCAAGACTGATCCGCCACTCGCCATCTCTTTGCGCCAGGAAAAAACTCTGCTGCAATTGGGTGCCCGGATTTTCAACCGTGTATCGGCCAATGCTTGAAATGCGTCCACTCAGTGCCGTGCTAAACAACACGGCTGCGCCCGCTTCGACCAGGGTTGGGACGCCGTCATAAACAACCACACCCGAACTTGGATCCCAATTTCCCGCAGCCTCCGGGGTTAGGTAACTGCGGGCAACCGCATGATTGTTATCAAATGAAGCCGAGGACTCTAAAAAGCCTTGCACAATCTCAGTTGGCGTCATGCCAGCACGAGGTGGCCTGGCAATTACTCGAATGAATTGATTGGCGCTCGTATTTGCGACAAGTTGGCCTTGCTCGATTGGTCCTTCCGTTGGCACCTGTGCCACGAAGGAACCAGGCGCCATCCCACAGCCAGTGAGCAACACGGTTACCATCGCGAGAAGAAGAATTCTGCGCATCACGGACTGCTCCTTTGCCATGGAGCAGTGTCAAGGGGATCACGAGCCCGAGACGCCAGATCAGCTTGATCAGCTTGCGAAACAAAGTCCTCCACACCCGTTTCACCACCCGACATCACGCTGTCGGTAAATCCTTCAACCATCGAAAGGGGTGAGGAACTAAACGCCTCCCCCGCAACCCGGGGCAAAGTCAACCGAAAACAAGCGCCGGCGCCGGGTTCGCCGGCAGCCTCGAGCCAACCACTGTGAAGTCGAACGTCCTCTAATGCAATAGCGAGTCCCAATCCAGTTCCTCCGGTTGTTCGTGCTCGCGCCTTGTCTGCTCGCCAAAATCGACTGAATACCAAGCTGGCTTCACCGGGCCTTAGACCTACTCCGAAATCACGGACCGTAACTGCGACCGCCTCAGCGTTACCGGCAATTTCTACGACCACGTCGGTTCCATTGGCATGCTCAATTGCATTATCAACTAAATTCCGGATCACTCGGTCAATTCTGCGTGGATCGCACTCAACAATTGCTGGACGTTCGTAGGCGGCAAAGCGAACTCGGAGGGAGTTTCGCTCAGCGAGTAGCTCGGTTGCGTGAATTATTCGCTCGATCATCGGCACAAGATCAGTTCTGTCTTTTTCCAGAACGGCGGCCCCCGCATCAAATCGCGAAATTTCTAGCAGGTCTACTAGCAGTAACTCGAAACGATCAAGCTGCTCTTGGAGTAACTCCACCGATCGCGCATTGGATGCATCGAATGCACCACGATCTTCATACATAACATCAGCTGCCATACGGATGGTCGTTAATGGTGTGCGCAGCTCGTGGGAAACGTCGGATACGAATCTCTGCTGCAGAAGTGAGAGTTGTTCCAGTTGTCGAATCTGCCTCGCTAAATTCTGTGCCATCTCATTGAAAGAGGTTGCTAGTTGGGCAAGGTCATCTTCTTTTTTCACTTGCATGCGTTCATTCAATTTTCCCGAAGAAAAGCGCCGAGCAATCCGTGCTGCTTCACGCACGGGCACCACAACCTGTCGGGTGACCAGCAAAGTAACCCCGGCGACCAAGATCACCAGGATGATTCCCGCGCCCAAAACGGCACTCGAGACGAGGTCAAGCGTTTCTTGTTCTTGATCGAGGTTGAAAAGGTAGTACAACTCATAAGGTCCAACCGTTGGAACGGTAAGTGGTGCACCGACTATTAAACCTGGCGCGCTCCTGCCATCTAAGAAGACAATCGGCGCATAGGTCAATGACTGTCGCTTTGTTGAGGCAACTGATTCCCGCAATTCATCAGGGATACTCGAAACAGCAACCAAGTTTGTCCCACGTTCAGGTGCATTCGTGTTTGCATCAGTTGCAAGCAACAGGACATCAAATGCAGAGGGCGATCCAGAGCGTGCCCCCAAAGTTGCAATCACACTGTCGACCAACCTTGCTGCTGAAGGAGTCGCCGGA
>JBIIOS010000187.1:0-3314 GCA_044336805.1 Candidatus Nanopelagicales bacterium | reverse complement strand
CCTGTACGCCAATCTTAAGACTCGGCTGTATCCAGAACCAATTAAACAACCGTATCTTTTTGGCGATGGTGTCTATCTGCTGGATCGAAGTGGCAACTATCGCTTTTGGCGTCAGTATCCATGCACAATTGATTGTGAAAATGATCCATTAGGCGGCAGGGTTGTGATTCAAGACATGTCACTCGGTAAAAAACGAGGCGAGAAGAGAGCGGCCACCCAATGGCTGCAACTACTTAACCGTGGATCAGAGACCCAATGCCTCGACGGATACAGAATAGAAACCGGAAACACCCGATACCGGCTTCCTTCGGGAACGTGCATTCCACCGGGTGGCACATGGATGATGCACGGAGGTAAAGACGGAGATAAAAGTCGAGCAGCAAATTCCACTGTCTACCTTGGACGGAAAATTTCCATTTTCTGGTCGACAGGAACGGTGACGCTTTTCAGTGATCAAGACCAGATCATTGCTCGACGTTCCTGGTAGATCAAACGCTGAATCGCCAGCCCCGTAACTGCTACGAGGGACTATGCGAGGAGCTCTTCAACTTCGGATCGTTGCGGAAGTGATGTGACAGCGCCAGCTCGTGTTGCGGCGATCGCACCTGCTGCGCTTGCCCAACGCAATGCCTCGTTCAAAGGTTGACCTTCGTTAAGCGCAACGGCAAGTCCCCCACAAAATGCGTCACCTGCCGCAACAGAGTCAACGGGAACTATCCGGAACGCGGCCGCTTGACCAGATGCTGTAGCGGTGGACCACACGGCACCTTTCTCACCGCGGGTGATCACGACCGTGCCAACACCCAAATCCACGATGGCTGATGCCAATTCGACAAAATCCAACATGGAATTGAATGAGTTGCCTTCTAATTCGACAAGTTCCTTCGCTTCGTGCTCATTGGGAATTAAATAATCAACTAGGGGAAATATTGATGCAGGGAAATTGCGAATTGGGGCAGGATTCAGAATCGTTATTGCGCCGAGTTCTTTAGCAACACTTAGGGCCTTGTGGGTTGCGGCGACAGGCACTTCACCTTGAGTGAGCACGAGACCGATTTGTTGGTGGGTTGCGATCTCGCGCAGTGAAGATTCCACTATTTCTTCCGAGAGCCGGCTGTTTGCGCCAGAGACCACGATGATCTTGTTTTCACCGGATGCCGCCACTTCAATCAGAGCAATTCCTGTGCTGGAATCAGAAATTTTGCCGACATGGGAAGTGATGGACTCGGTGCTGAGTGTGGCACGAAGCGCATTCCCGAGGGGGTCGTCCCCGACCGCACCAATCATGGCGACGCTGGCGCCCAATCGTGATGACGCGACGGCTTGGTTGAGACCCTTTCCCCCGGGGAATTGCTCAAAAGCTTCTCCCAGAACAGTCTCGCCCGTTTGTGGAAAGGAATTCAGGGTGACAACAAAGTCTGTATTGAGGCTGCCTACGACAACGATCACTTTTTCGTCGGGCCGCGATTCATTGTTTAGGGGTTGATTCACGGCAAGATACTGTCATGGCAGGCTCGGCGGAGCGAAGGCAATATGTAGCTGGGAGAAGTGCATGAAAATCGCAGTAGCAAGTGACCATGCGGGATTTGACCTAAAGAGTGCTCTGAGCTCTTGGCTGCTCGAGATGGGCCACGAGGTCTACGACGTCGGGGTATTTACACAGGAGCGCGCCGATTACCCCGAGTTTGGTGCCGAACTCGGAAGGTTAGTAGCGGCGGGCGAAGCGGAAGTAGGTGTTGCTGTGTGCGGAAGCGGCCAAGGAATCTGCATGGCCGCAAACAAGATTCACGGGGTTCGTGCAGCAGTGATCCGCACGGTCGAAGATGCGCAACTTTCACGAGCACACAATGATGCGAATATTGCTTGTTTTGGCGGCCGTGTGAGCGATCCCACAACAGCTCAAGAAGCCTTGGCGGTCTTTCTGTCCACTACGTTTGAGGGCGGTCGGCATGCAGCTCGTGTTGACCAGCTCAACTCATTGATTTAGTGGAACCGTTTATTGCATTAAATCGTCTAAACATTACCTGGCCAAAACGGCCGATGACTTAGGAGAAACATATGAAGAGAATGAATAAGTTCGCTGCAATTGGTGCCATTGGCATACTTGGTGTCACGGTTCTCGCGGGTTGCTCAAGCAGCGATGAAAGCGCAACTGATACAGCGACTTCTTCGGAGTCAGCCCAGATGCTTCCACCAGTGATCATTACCGTTGATCAAATGGAAGCCGCCGCAGTAGTTGGCGACATGATCGACATCGTGGTAGATGATCCAGTAAACACGGTCATCGCGGTCGACAATGCTGATGTCCTTGAAATCACTCAGGGCTCCGATGACGGCAGCGCAATCTTCAATCCAGGTGCAAAGGCAATTGCTGCAGGAACCGCAACAATTACAGTAACTAATCCTGACGGTTCAACCCGTAACATCGTGGTTGTCGTTTCCTAAACACAAAGACTAGGTACCATTTACCGGTGTCTCCTCAAATAGCCCTCGCGACCTGCGAGGAACTGCCTGATCTTGATCCTGATGACCAACCTTTGGTTGAGCACTTTCACAAGATGGGTATTGAGGCGACACCGGCTATTTGGTCTGATCCAACAATTAACTGGGCCGGCTTTGATCACATCATTATTCGAAACACGTGGGATTACACCAATCGGCTTGAAGAATTCCTCACTTGGGTAAAGACGTACCAATCTCGCATCCAGAATTCATATGACGTTATTTTATGGAATTCCAACAAGATTTACCTTAAAGATTTGGCCGTTGCTGGATTCCCAATAGTTGAGACGCAATTCGTCACCGACCCCCACGGTGATTGGGAGCTACCCACTCTCGGAGACTTCGTGGTGAAGCCGACCGTCTCCGCGGGCAGCCAGGACACTCTGCGATTGAGAACCAGTGATCCTGATTGTAGAAGCAGGGCCCACGACTTAATTGAGCGAATTCTTTCCCAAGGGAAAACCGCCATGGTGCAGCCATACATGATGGCTGTTGACGAAATCGGTGAAACGGCACAACTTTTCATTGGTGGCGAATACTCGCATGCTATCCGCAAGGGCCCGTTACTTGTACCCAATGTCGAGGGGGAGAAAGAACATGGGCTATTTCTCAAAGAAGATATTTCACCCCGTGAGCCAAAACTGGAACAGCGAGAGTTGGCTACAGCGCTAATGGGTTACGTCTCACAAAGATTTGGGGTGCCTTTGTACGCTCGAGTTGACCTGCTCGAAGACTCAGACGGCAAACCGGTCGTCCTTGAACTCGAGCTCGTGGAACCATCCATGTTCTTCGCCACCGCTCCTGAATCAGCA
>JBIIOS010000047.1:0-13140 GCA_044336805.1 Candidatus Nanopelagicales bacterium | reverse complement strand
ACTGCTCGTTGGCATTGGTGAAAACGCGGGCGTTGTTGACATCGGTGCCGGTTGGGCTGTCACATTCAAAGTCGAGAGTCACAACCACCCTTCCTATGTTGAGCCCTATCAGGGTGCTGCGACCGGAGTGGGTGGAATTGTTCGAGACATCATCTCCATGGGCGCGAGGCCAATTGCGGTAATGGATCCACTGCGCTTTGGTCCCGCAGATGCCCCGGACACTCGTCGCGTGTTGCCCGGTGTTGTCGCGGGTATTGGTGGTTACGGAAACTGCTTAGGTCTCCCAAATATTGGCGGGGAACTTGTCTTTGACGAAAGCTACGCGGGAAACCCGCTCGTTAATGCACTGTGCATCGGCTCGATGAAGCATGAAGATATTCACCTTGCCAGTGCAAAAGGTGTCGGTAACCTTGTCGTTCTCTATGGCGCACGTACCGGTGGCGACGGAATCGGTGGCGTGTCAGTACTCGCTTCCGAGACATTTGATGCCGATGGCCCGGCCAAGCGACCCAGTGTTCAGGTGGGCGATCCTTTCATGGAAAAACTTCTCATCGAAGCAACGCTGGAAGTGCTTCACGCTGGACTGGTTGAAGGTATTCAAGATCTTGGCGGAGCGGGTATTTCTTGCGCGACCAGTGAACTGGCATCAAATGGTGAAGGAGGCATGCACGTCTATCTGGATCGCGTTCCGTTGCGTGATGCATCACTCTCGCCGGAAGAAATCTTGATGAGTGAATCGCAGGAACGTATGTGCGCTGTCGTGACTCCGGAAAAGATTGACAAGTTTATGGCATTGTGCAAAAAATGGGATGTCGAAGCTGTCGTTATTGGTGAAGTGACCGACTCGGGTCGCCTAGTGATTGAATGGCGCGGTGAAATGATCGTTGATGTCCCACCTCGTTCGGTAGCCCATGACGGTCCTGTTTATGAGCGCCCATTCCACCGACCGAGCTGGCAGGACTCATTGCAGGCCGACGCGCCAACCCCCGAGCGTCTTGCTCGTCCGTCAACGCCTGAGGGCATCAAGCAAACCTTGATGGACTTGATCAGTTCACCGAATCTGGCATCAAAGAGTTGGGTCACTTCGCAGTACGACCGCTATGTCATGGGTAACACAGTTCTAGCCCAACCAGAAGACGCCGGCATGATTCGCATTGATGAGGAAACTGGACTTGGTGTCGCGATCTCAACGGACTGCAATTCACGCTTTGCAAAGCTTGATCCCTATGCCGGCGCGCAGTTGGCGCTGGTGGAGTCCTACCGAAACATCAGTGTTGCGGGAGCAAAACCACTTGCGGTCACTAACTGTTTGAACTTCGGCTCACCCGAGGACCCCGAGGTCATGTGGCAATTCGCCCAGGCGACCACCGGTTTAGCTGATGCCTGTCGTGAACTTGGCATTCCTGTAACGGGTGGCAACGTTTCCTTCTACAACCAAACGGGTGACGCCCCGATTAACCCAACACCAGTGGTCGGTGTTCTTGGCGTAATCGACGACGTTGATCGCCGGACCCCGATGGCTTGGGATGAAGACGGGGACTTGATTTACATTTTGGGTGAAACATTTGACGAATTCGCAGGGGGTGAATGGGCGCACCTTCAGGGCCACCTTGGCGGGCTTCCACCCAAAGTCAATTTCCCTATGGAACGACTGCTCAGTGAGATCATGGTTGCGGCTTCCCGTGACGGCATGATCACCGCGGCCCACGACATCTCCGACGGCGGCGTTGGAGTAGCCATAACCGAGATGGCACTGCGTGCAAATAAGGGCGCCCGATTCTGGATCCCGGACAATATAGATCCATTTGTATTCCTGTTCTCCGAAAGCACTGCGCGGGCAATCGCGGTGATTGCGCGAACCGAGGAACTTCGTTTCACCGAAATGTGTGCCGCGCGAGGAATGAGTGCAATTCGCTTTGGCGTCGTGGATTCTGGGCTTGGTGCTGACAGTGGTTATCCGGGTGAACAGGTAATAGTCGTCGATTCACTATTCACTTTTACAATTGAGGCATTGCGCGAGGCCAATGAAGCAACACTCCCCGCACTTTTTGGGAGCTAGATGTGCTGAGCCCTAATGAGCGGGAACTCTTGCAGTCAATTGCGAAGCAGGTCGACCAAGTTGACAAAGATGACACCAGATTGGCGGTGAAAGCGATCATGCGTGAGCTCACCGAGATTGCACCGGGCCGCAGTGTTGAATTGCGAGTCCCACCAATTGCCGCAACCCAAATAGTTGAGGGCCACACCCACCGCAGGGGAACGCCGGCGGCGGTTGTTGAACTCGATGCCGTGACCCTGTGTCAACTTGCGATCGGGCTTCACACGTGGGCTGAACTGGTCAGCGATGGAGTGATCCTCGCCAGTGGTGAGCGCTCAGATTTAAGCTTGTTATTTCCCTTGGCCACAGAGGTATCGAAACACGTGAAGCGCGTAGACTGACGTCGTGCCCCGCGGTGATGGTCTTCTTAACTTCAACCTCCTCTCCGAGGACGTAGGACCACAGGATGCGTGCGGTGTTTTTGGGGTGTGGGCCCCTGGTGAAGAAGTATCAAAGCTCACATATTTTGGACTTTATGCGTTGCAACACCGTGGCCAGGAATCAGCCGGCATCGCTGTCAGTGACGGTTCCCGAATTGTGGTTTTCAAAGACATGGGTTTGGTATCCCAAGTTTTCAACGAAGGTGCACTTGAGTCGCTGCAGGGTCATGTGGCGATCGGGCACACGCGCTACTCGACAACGGGTGCAAGTATCTGGGAGAACGCTCAGCCAACTTTTCGAACGACAGCCACCGGCCATTTAGCTCTGGGTCACAACGGTAATCTGACAAATACGGGTGAGTTGCGAAAGCGGATCGCTGAGTTGCACAGCGGATCGGGAGAACTGCCTTTTAACGCGACCATCGCGGCAACCACCGATACTGAAATATTAACCGCGCTACTTGCCGCCCACCCTGATCTTTCCCTCGAAGAGGCAGCGATCAAAGAGCTCCCTTCAGTCAAGGGAGCTTTTTCCGTGGTGTTCATGGACGACAATTCGCTCTATGCGGCTCGGGACCCACAGGGAATCAGGCCGTTGGTACTTGGTCGACTTGAGAACGGCTGGGTTATTGCCAGTGAGTCGGCGGCCCTTGACATAGTCGGAGCCTCGATTGTTCGCGAGGTTGAGCCCGGTGAACTAATCGTTGTGGATTCACAAGGACTACGTACCCACCGATTTGCACCCGCGGAACCAAAAGGCTGTTTATTCGAATACGTGTATTTGGCCCGCCCCGATACTTCGATTGCCCAACGTTCCGTGCAGGCAACACGCGTTGACACTGGGCGTCGCCTCGCGAGGGAGCATCCCGTTGAGGCTGATCTCGTTATCCCCGTTCCCGAGTCTGGTCGCTATGCCGCAATCGGTTACGCCCAAGAATCTGGGATCCCGTTCGCTGAGGGACTCGTCAAGAATTCGTATGTCGGTCGGACTTTTATTCAACCCTCACAAACGATTCGCCAATTGGGTATCCGACTGAAGTTAAATCCACTCAAGGAAGTGATCGCCGGTCAAAGACTCATTGTGGTTGACGACTCGATTGTCCGCGGGAACACGCAACGCGCGTTGGTGCGCATGTTGCGCGAAGCAGGAGCGCTCGAAGTCCACGTTCGAATTTCTAGTCCGCCGGTCAAGTGGCCGTGCTTCTATGGAATCGATTTTGCAACGAGAGCAGAACTCATTGCAAACGGTTTGAGCGTTGACGAGATTTGTGCATCGATTGGGGCGGATTCACTCGCATTCATTGAACTTGATGCGCTCATTGAGGCAACTCAGATTCCCAAAGACAATCTATGTCGGGCCTGCTTTGACGGGGTTTATCCCGTTGAACTGTCGGAAGAGCACAAAGTGAACCTTGAAGTATTTGAAGGAATTGAACGCAGGGTCTCTGAATCCGAGCTCCTGCTAGTTGACCCATTGGCCCTTGACGCACTTAATCGCCCATGACACAGCAAGGTGCAACGTATGCGCAAGCCGGTGTTGACGTTGAGTCCGGTGAGCGTGCTGTCGAACTCATGCGTGCATCTATCGCGGCAAGTACTCGGCCCGAAGTTGTTGGAGACTTTGGTGGATTCGCAGGACTTTTTGATATTTCGGCTGCGAAACACATGCGCAAGCCGCTCCTTGCAACATCGACCGATGGTGTGGGAACCAAGATCGCAGTTGCTCGCGCACTCGACATTCACCACACGGTTGGGTTGGACTTGGTAGCGATGGTGGTTGACGACCTGGTTGTTTGCGGCGCTGAACCTTTATTTATGACCGACTACATCGCGGTTGGTTCAGTAAACCCCGAACGCGTTGCCAGCATCGTGGCGGGAATTGCTCGCGGCTGTGAACTTGCTGGCTGTTCACTCGTGGGTGGAGAAACAGCCGAGCACCCTGGGCTCATGGCACCTGATGAATACGACATTGCGGGGGCAGGAACAGGAATTATTGACGCGGAAAATCTTTTGGGGCCAGAAAAAGTGAGTGCGGGAGACGTTGTTATCGCGATGAAGTCTTCCGGGTTGCATTCAAACGGTTACTCCTTGGCCAGGCACGTACTTTTGGGTGAAGGAAAATTGGGGTTGGACGCATACAGTGATGCACTTGGTCGCACCGTGGGTGAGGAACTGCTAGAGCCCACACATATATATGCCCTCGACGCACTCGCCCTCATTCGGAAGTCGCAGGTTCACGCTTTTAGCCATGTCACCGGTGGTGGCATTGCAGCGAATCTAGCCCGGGTGTTGCCGCAGAACCTTGCAGCTGATGTTTATCGACAGACGTGGGCGCCCGCGGAAATATTCAACTTGATTTGCAGCGAGGGAAATGTTTCGATGACTGACGCTGAAAAAACGTTCAACATGGGAATTGGCATGTTTGCCATCGTCCCCGAAGGCCAGGTTGATTCATGCCTGCAAATTTTAGGAGACCGTGAACTTGAAGCATGGGTGTGCGGATCAATCCGCGACCGAAATCCTGGTGAGAAGGGTGACGCACCCGCTAAAGGGGGCGGTGGGGGATCCGTGAATCTTGTTGGAACCTACGAAACGTAAGTCTCTCGACTATTTCGCGGCTTCGTCATCACTGTCGTCGTAATACTTCGCATACGGGTCCTCTTCAGAGTCCGTGTCTGCGGCAACTGCTTCAACATAAACAGGTGCAGGCTGACCACTCAACTCAGCCTGTAACCGATCAAAATCGGTCTGAGGCCCGCCGTATTTGAGTTCGCGCGCAACTTTTGTTTGCTTGGCTTTCGCTCGGCCGCGTCCCATGACTCGACCCCCTCTTCCAGTAAATACCGGTAGCTAGTGGACTAATAGTTTTGATGGAGGCATTACTCGCCCGCCACTCGGGCAATACTACCGTCCGCCTCTTGACCGTGCCGATGTACCAATGGAACTAGGCGTTTATCCGTTCCCAAGCCGTGCTTTCGGTCGCTGCCACCGGGGTCGCAAGGCTACGCCGAGCAACATCTGCCCCAAACAACTCTTCTGCCACTTGAATCACACCATGGCATATCTGGCATCCCTGGCCCCAAGGATTGCTCGTGGTTTCCACGCGTTGAGAGTCGCTTCCCAGGATATTCGGGGGGAGGGGAGATCTGAAGTCCCTCTGACTTGCAAATTCAGCAAACCGGGCTAGCGTTGGGTTATCCACAAATGGGGCATTTCGTTTCTGCCCTACCTGATCGGCGATTAAGACGAGGGGAGTTGTGTCACAAGTGAACTCGCTTAACCCACGGCAATTTGGCGGCGCTGCACAACAGTCCGCTGCCAGCTCGATGGCCAGCAATTCCCCGATGCATGCCCAGAATTCGCGCATAAGTCCGATCCCTGAAACCGAGCACTTGATGACACCCGGTGAGGTGGCTTCCCTTTTCCGGGTTGACCCTAAGACCGTTACCCGATGGGCTACGGCGGGAAAGTTAACCAGTATCCGCACATTGGGTGGCCATCGTCGTTACCGCTCGTCTGAAGTGCGTTCACTTTTAGAAAAGAGCGGTGCCCGAATCGGAGACGGTATTTAGATATCCAACGCCCGATGACAGTGGCGCTGTAGTCTTGTTTGGTGGCCGATCCGTTCTACCAATCAATTGTTCTTATCGCCAAAGGCGCTTTTGCTGGGCTGGGTCTTAAGATCGATATTGTTGGTGAGGAAAACATCCCACTTTCAGGTGGTGTACTTCTCGCGATCAACCACACAAGCTATTTAGATTTTGCACTAGGTGGTATTCCCGCGAACATGCGCGGACGCAGGCTCGTTCGTTTTATGGCGAAAGATTCTATTTTCAAGCACAAAATTGCTGGGCCACTCATGCGTGGCATGAAACACATCCCTGTAGATCGAGATGCAGGTTCCCAAGCGCTGCGTGACGCCGTCGCTGATCTACAAAAGGGAGAGATCGTTGGGGTTTTCCCCGAAGCCACAATGAGTAGATCTTTGGATATCAAAGATGTGAAGAGTGGAACTATCCGGATGGCGCGAATAGCTAAAGTTCCCGTGCTTCCCATGATCATTTTTGGCGGACACCGAATTTTCTCCTATTCGGGTAAAGACTTAACCCGCGGTCGCCCAATTGTGATCATTGTGGGGGAGCCACTTGACATTTCAGGTGATGCGGAGGAAGCGAATGATCGTTTGCGGGAAGCATTGCGGGATCTTTTAGCCCGAGCGATTGAACGCTATCCCGACAATGTTGCGGGCGCCCCATGGATTCCAGCTCGGTTTGGTGGAGGTGCACCCACTCTGGAAGAAGCGGAGGCTATTGAGGTGAAAGTGCGGGCCGAGCGGGCTGAGAAGAAAGCTCAAGCAAAGAACGCCCAAAAAGAGAAGTAGTCAGAGCAGCCCCAATATCCCAGCTTTCCTCTGGTTATTGCGGCCCGGCGTGGTAACGACCCATATCGGCATGACAAGGTACGGCCATGGCTGAAGCAACTGGGGAGAACCCCACACACTTGAATAACCACCACCTAGACACTCTCTCGGCTATCTACTCGCACCCGGTGAGCCACAATATTCGCTGGGTTGACGTACTTCACCTGCTCGAGGCAGCAGGAATAGTAGAGGAGAAGCACGACGGAAAGTTCACCGTCACCCTCGGTGAGGAAACCGAAGTGTTTGACCGTCCACATGGCAAGGACATCGATACCCAAATGGTTGTTGATTTCCGCCGGATGCTCAAAAATGCAGGCTTCAACCCTCGCCCTGAAGGTCAGGAGATTTAACATGGAAAACAAAACGGATGTAGTCATTCTGCGTGGCAAGATCGCTGTCGCGGCAATTGACTTTCACAGCACCCGCATTTATGCACTCGATCAGGATTCACATGACCGCCCAGAAATCGTAACGGCGGAGGATCCAAAGAATTACTATCACAATGTTTACCACCGGGCGGGTAACCCCGATGGTACTTATGAAGCCGACAGCGATGTGTATTGGAAATTGCTCTGTGAATCCCTCCATGACGCAAATGGAATTGTTTTGCTCACCAATGGGACCGGTAAAGCAAACGCTGGACACCATTTCGCCGCTTACGCGGAAAAGCATTTTTCTGATGTGTCAGCAAAAATCCTTGGTGAAGTGCGCTGTGACATCAGCGACCTCACCGATGCGCAGCTGCTGAGGATCGGTCAAGACTTCGTTGGAATTCACCCCAAGCGTGATCACGCTGATTCACGTCGCGGTGCTTAGCAACTAAACTCGGATCACCTCTAGCCGTAATGGCACTATGACACGTCATTCGTATCTCATCGGGTTGCCCCGCACACATAGGCAGATGGGCCGGTTATGTAGGCGACCCATACGATCAGCGGATGGCAACTCCTGGTCACGACATGAGCAAGGCCCCAAGTTCTACAACAGCGCAGAAGCCAAAGGTGATGCCGGTAAAGCGCCGATTGAATCTAGTCGGTGCGGTGGTTGTTCTGGTTCTTTTGCCGTCGATCGTCATGGTTCTGGTTACTTGGGCAGGAACGGGAACAGTTCAAGGTGCGGCCACTTGGGCGTCGATGCCGGCCATCGTGGGAATCGCAGCGGTCTTGTCCGGTGGTACACGGTTTGCCGTGATTGTGTCAATTGTGTTTGCGCTTCTCGCACCGGTTGCGATTGTCGCGGGACTATCCCCGGTTTCAGGCGCCGCGTTGATGGCCATCCTGTGTCTGACAGTTGGTCGTTTGTCACGGTTCGGTCTGCAGAAATCGGGTCTGCTGGTACCGGTGATGCTTGCATGGCCGCTAATCGATCCACCAACATGGAACGGTGCCAGTACGGTTGACCGTCTCGATAACGGCTACCTGTTATGGATGGCACTGATTTTCCTTGTTGGCGGACTCATTCCGGCGCTTGTCCTGGCGTTCTTTATCCGCAAACGCAAGGCACCGACGCTCGCGACTCACTCGCGACGTGAAGCGATGACGTATACGGTGATGATTACAACTCTCGTCACAGCTTCGACGTTCTATGTACTCGACAATCCGAAGATGATCGGTGGAGCTTTCTTAATTGCCGTAATCTTGGTGATGGCACCCATCGGCACTTCGTCAACTCTCAAGCCCACTATCTTTCGTCTGCTCGGGACCATCGGCGGATCGCTTTTCGTCATTGTGCTTGTCAGCAAGGTGGACTCACTAGGTCTGATCTACATCATTGGCTTGATCTTCATCATGGTCGCAGTTTTTTCACGTTTGAGCGGGTGGGCATGGGTCTACTACGTTTTCATGGTGCCGGCAACGGCCTGCCTCAACGCCACAACTCTTACTCAGGTGGGTGAGCTTGGCAAGCAGCGCGTTGTTGACAACGTTGTCGGTGGCATCTTGGTGATTATCGCTACGGTGCTGGCGATCGGCTATTCCCATTTGTCCTCTCGCCGCGGTGAGGCGAGTGACGTTGACGACGAGGTTGAGAATGTCACAGTGCCGGATTCAGTTTCCTCATAAGATCATCGTCGTCAAATATGCACTTCGATGTCTCACTCAGAAAAATTCCTCGGGAGGTCATAATGTTCCGAGTTGCACTCACTGCCGTTCTGGCCGCCGTTTTGCTGAATTCTGCAGGCGCAGCTCATGGCGCGCCATTACAGACCACTCCACCGGATCTGGGTGGGCAGTGGAAAACACTGTCACTCACACAAAATCGAATCGGTTACGAGATGAACCTCAAAAAAGCCGGTGCAGGTAACGACGCTTATGAGGGCACTTTGCAGTTTCGGCATCGTGATGGTCGCAAAACCCAGTCCACCAAGGTGGGTGTCGCCGTTGGGAAGAAATCACAAGGTAGTTACCGCGTCACTATCGTGATGCCTGGTGGTTCACTCACTACCGGAAAATCAACAGTAACCGGTCGACTATCCAAGACCGACGGTTCAATGTATTTCCCCAAGTGCTCTCAGATATGGCCACTCGCTATGAAAGGTGAAGAAGACACTGATTGTCTTTTCCGTGAAATCCCGAGTTAGGTGTTTAGTTGGGTCGTGACCAGTGGTGATCTTGCGGAGGTTGCAGAGGTGGCCGAGAAGTTGCGAAACGGTTCCACTCTTCGGTAGCCCTACACTGAGTATGGCTTATCTGGCATGTCTGTCGTATAAACTCACTACAGAAAGGAACAATTCAATTATGAATCTCTCATCCTCTTTCAAATATTGGTCAGTGTGGCGGACAGCTCGGGTAATCACATCGCTGTTCATCCTGATGGTTGCTGCTTATTACCTCGTGGTTGGCTTTGACAACATCACGAATCCAACGAACCCGAATGCCAGTAACTGGCCATTCGTCAAAGGTGTTCTCAGTGGTGACGGCGTTCCAGCGGATAGCGGATTCGAATGGCGTTTCATTGATGCAACGTGGTTCCAAGCAGCCTCATACATCGCTGTCATGGTTTTCGAAACGCTCACCGGCATCCTCTTATTCATTGCCGGAATTCTTGGACTTCGGGCATCAGCGAGTAGCGATCGGTGGAATCATGCACAGAAGTTGACTTTCCTCGGCGGCTTTCTAGGCTTGGCGGTCTTCTTCTTCGGATTCATGGTTGTCGGTGGAAACTGGTTCATCATGTACTTAAATTCGAAGTGGAATGGACTTACGCCAGCGTTTCAAAACTCTGTCATGACAATCACCATGCTGATACTGACGGCTGGGGTCATGATTGGTGGACACCTCATGAAGGACAATGACACCAGCGATAAGTAATTAATCGGTCTGGAAGGAAATCATGTCCGTCACTTTGCGAACCACCTCACCTGTTTGGGTCCTTGATCTTGGGGATGATGAGAATCGCTTCTCACCTGAATTCCTTTCCAGTGTTGATCAAGCGTTGACAGCAATCACAGACAGTTCTGAACCCGCAGCGTTGATGATTACGGCCACCGGAAAGTTTTTCTCGAATGGGCTTGATTTGGATTGGGTGGCGGCCAACCCTGGGGAGTGGGACACACATGTGGCGAGTGTGCAATCAATGTTTGCCCGAGTGCTCACCCTGCCCGTTCCAACCGTGTGTGCCATCAATGGTCACTGCTTTGCAGCGGGTGCAATGCTCGCCTTGGCCTGTGACTATCGCGTTATGCGCACCGAGAAAGGTTTCTACTCGCTTCCCGCAATTGACATCAAAATTCCACTCGCTATCGGGATGACTTCAATGATTCAATCGAAGCTGACGCCTCGCACCGCACTTGATGTGATGACAACAGGGTGGCGTTATGACGCGCCCATGGCACTAAAGGCGGGAATCGTCGATTCGATCTGTGATGTTGCGGATCTACCGGATGTCGCCCGAGAAATGGTTGCCTCCCTCGCCGGCAAGGATCGGCACACACTGGGCACGATCAAGTCCACCATATATAGGAATGTTGTTGCTGATTTGGCAAAGCCGATCGCTTGAATTCAGGTGTGACCACCTGCCTCACAGGCAGGTAACGCCGACTTTCTTCGCGGCTGTGATCAAGGCGCGGTCAAGTGTTGCAAGCGGGTCACCGGTAATCATTGCGAGGTGAAGGTAGGTGGCGTCATAGGCCGAGAGGCTGTGGGTCATTGCGAGGGAAACGATCAGCTCAGGATTGCCTTCATCCAAAGTTCCAAATGGCACCTGCATAATGTCGTTGAGGATCATCGCGCTCGTTGCTGAAGAGATGTCTCCTCGTCGCAGCCAGGTGGTGACCACGTTCATCACCTCGAAGCGCCATAGCGCAGGAACGAGAGCTACGTGATCGTTGAGAAGGCCACGTCGGGCCAACGCCTCGGGTGATGCGTCTGCAGAAAACCATTCGAGAGCAATGGAGGCGTCAAGAATAAAAGACTTCACTTTCTTCCGGCCTCGATGTCTGCCCTGATGGAAGTGCCGGGGGTAAGGGTTACTAGTCGCGAATCGACCTTCGCCCAGAAGGCTGACCAGTCGCGGCTCAAGGGCGTCTGCGAAACCGGGACCAACCGGGCGACCGGCCTGCCGTGCTTAGTGATCGTGACCTCCTCACCTTCCTCGACCCTCGCAAGGAGTTCGGAAAGATGTGTTTTGGCCTCGAAAGCGCCCACGGTATCTGTCATGTGTGGAGTATACGGTTAATTCAACCAGTTAACAACCAGTTTATTCTGTCCCAGTGCCCCTCAAGTGTGAAATTAGTCGACGAAGAAGAAACTCACCTTGTACCGCGTGGCAGATAGTGGCTTCAAGATCATCTCGCCCGAAACTCCCGAGTACTTTCCCGTGCCGCCGATGATCGCGTGAGCGGTAGTCGTGGCGGGTGAAGTGCCGGCATTTGCGGTAACCAGTGCCGTCGTGTAGATCGCGCTATCGGCGATGGTGATGCTGATATCGGTTTTACGATTCTGCCGGCCACCGGGGATGAGTACTGAAGCGGTGATTTGAGAAGTTGCATACGCACCGACAGCTTTGCCGCCACGAACTTCACTGACGTTGCCATTCGTTACGGTGATATCCCCGTGACTGTCTCCCTGCGTGCCGACGTCGATCACCTCGCGGAAGGTGCGATCGAAATACCAAACCAGATCGGCCTTGGCGGCGTTTGCGCTCGGTGCAGTAATGAGAATGGAGCCGGCAGCGATAAATCCAGTCGTGGCAAATGCGATGAGCTTGCGAAAGTGAGTTGTCGTAGTCATGGGATAACTATAGGTTGTATCTCCAAGAAAAAATTATAAGTTTTCGCAGGATTCCCAAAGACATGTTTGCTATTTTTTATCCAAGCCCTCAGATGACACCACCATTACCGATCACAGATTACTGAGCCATCGGCCATACTTGGTAGATGTCCCAACGAGGGAAACTTTGGATTGTGGCGCTGATTGGTGTTGTTTTGCTATCCGGCAATACGGCACCCGACTTGGCGCAGGCGCGTCCGGATGTGGCCGAAAAGAAAGTCGGGTCAATCACTCTCACCGCCTGCGATGAAGTTGTAGCCGCGGCGGTCAGGACCTGGTGCGGATCGCTGCCCAGGCCGTGGGATCCCCAAGATGTGAAGCTGGGTTTTTTCGATCTGGTTTTCGCGCTTGTTCTACCGGCAACGGGGGAGGTCTCGCAGCCGGCGGTGGTTGCTATTGAGGGTGGTCCCGGTTATGGCGCGGTGGGTTCGGGGCAGTCATACGCGGACATGCTGGGGCCGTTATTGAAAAATCGCGCGCTACTGGTAGTCGACCAGCGCGGCACCGGGAAGTCCAGTCCGATCGATTGCACGGCCGAAGAGTCCGTCGCAGCTTGTGCCAAGTCACTGGGTGCTCGCTTTGACCTTTACGGAACCGAGTTGGTGGCCCAAGACTTGAGTGCGTTAGTCACAGCCTTAGAACTGGGTGTAGTTGATGTCTACGGTGACTCGTACGGCACCTTTGTTGCGCAGGTATTTGCAAGCCACCACCCAGAGCTTGTTCACAGTTTGGTGTTAGACGGCGCTTACCCGGTTACCGGTGAGACAGCCTGGTATCCAACCCAAGGCCCGGCAATGCGCGATGCCTACAACGTGGTTTGCGCACGCACAAAGGATTGCGGTGCAAATAACAGCGGCACCATTGAGTTGCTCGAGCGATTGCTCGAACGGGTGCGCGGGCGCACGATTTCAGTGTTGGCACCTGGAGCTGATAACAAAATGCGTCGGGTTCGTTTAAGCCCCCAAAATCTAAACG
>JBIIOS010000046.1:0-13177 GCA_044336805.1 Candidatus Nanopelagicales bacterium | reverse complement strand
TGGGTGGCCCCAACGCACACCTCTTACCGGTCCCCATGATGAACATCCTCAACGGTGGCGCACACGCTGACACGGGTGTCGACATTCAGGAGTTCATGATCGCGCCAATTGGTGCAGCAACATTTAGCGAAGCATTGCGCAGTGGCACCGAGGTGTATCACTCACTCAAGTCAGTACTGAAAAAGAACGGTTATGCAACCGGACTGGGTGATGAGGGTGGCTTTGCTCCGGATCTCCCTAACAATCGCGCAGCCCTTGAACTTATTGTGACTGCGATTGAGGCAGCTGGTTTCACAGTTGGGAAAGACATCGCACTTGCACTTGATGTCGCGTCCACCGAGTTTTATGCTGACGGCGTTTACACATTTGAAGGCGCGAGTCGTTCTTCTGAGTGGATGACAGCGTATTACGAATCGCTACTGGCTGACTTCCCGCTGGTTTCAATTGAAGATGCTCTAGCCGAAGATGATTGGGCGGGCTGGATTCATGCGACCGATGCAATCGGTGACCGAGTGCAGCTCGTAGGTGACGACCTATTCGTTACCAATCCTGAGCGGTTGGCGCGTGGAATTGCTGAAGGTGCCGCAAACTCACTGTTGGTGAAAGTCAATCAAATTGGTTCGCTGACCGAAACACTGGACGCTGTCGCACTGGCAACCCGCAATGGTTACACCTCCATGATGTCGCATCGATCGGGCGAGACCGAAGACACGACCATTGCAGACCTTGCTGTTGCCGTGAATTGCGGTCAGATCAAAACAGGCGCCCCGGCTCGCAGCGAACGAGTCGCTAAATACAACCAACTTTTGCGGATTGAAGAAGAACTCGATGACAGTGCTCGTTATGCAGGCAGCACTGCATTTCCGCGTTTTAGCGGCGGTGCCTGAGCGCTTTTGCGCCCAGACCGTGTGACTATTGACCCGTGGCTCTCAACAAGGATCGCTTGAACGGCTCGTTAACGGGCCGTGCTTTAGTGCTCCTTCTCACGATCGGATTCGTGGCCGTAATTCTGGCGGTACCCGTTCGCAACTATTTTGGTCAGCGAGCGGAAATTGCCGCGCTTGAAGCCCAAATCCAAGTCACCCAGGAAAACGTAGATCGACTAAAACTTGAACAACAGCGCTGGGCTGATCCCGCATACATTGCGGCCGAGGCACGTCGTCGGCTGCTTTTCGTAATGCCAGGTGAGACCGGTTATGTGTCACTGGGAGCGGACGGCCGACCTGCAGCCGAAACCATTTCCGATCAAGTCGCAGCGGAAGAGCCCAACTGGTACGGCAAGCTTTGGGGTGCGCTAGTCGAGGCCGATGACTCAGTTGAGCCCGGCAGTGTCAACGTTGAGTGAGATAACACCCGAGGATCTAGAGATAGTTGGTCAACAGCTGGGTCGATTCCCGCGCGGATGTCGTCGCGTCGCTGTGCGGTGTGAATGCACCGGACCACTTGTTGTTCAAACATCACCTCGCCTACCTGATGGCACCCCTTTTCCGACCACCTACTACCTCACGTGTCCCCGACTTGCCGGAGCAATTGGAACCCTGGAAAGCACAGGATTAATGCGGGAAATGGAGGCGGAATTAACCCAGGATCCAGAGTTAGCGGCCCAATACCAAGCTGCACATGAGCGCTACCTGCTTGACCGCGAAAAATTAGGCGAAGTCCCCGAACTTGAAGGAATTAGTGCAGGTGGAATGCCCAATCGGGTCAAGTGTCTGCACGTACTAATCGCGCAGTCACTTGCCTGCGGTCCGGGTGTCAATCCACTGGGTGACCGCGCCCTTGCAATGCTTTCACCATGGTGGGATCCAACCTCATGTCTGGCTTAACTCCGGAACTCGTATCACCCATATTTGCTGCAATTGATTGCGGTACCAACGCCATCAGGCTTCTCATTGCACGCGTTGACGGTGATCACATCACAGATCTGGTGAGAGAAATGCGAACGGTTCGACTGGGCGAAGGCGTTGACACCACGGGCGAGTTCAGCGAAGCGGCCCTTGAGCGCACTTTTGCTGCTGCTCGTGAATACGCCGAGTTGCTGGGCAACTATGACGTGAAGAAGATTCGTTTTATCGCTACCTCCGCATCACGTGATGTAACGAACCGGGATGCCTTTAGCGCTGGAATCAAAACAATTCTTGGTGTGGAACCTGAAGTAATTAGCGGTGATGAAGAAGCTGATTTGTCATATCGCGGCGCACTCTCCGGACTTGATGAAAAAGGTTCGGTGTTGGTCGCTGACATTGGTGGGGGATCAACCGAATTTGTCACTGCACTACCCAACGGTTCCCTGGTTTCGCGCAGTGTGAATGTTGGGTGCGTTCGCATGACCGAGCGGCACTTGCATTCCAATCCGCCCACCCAACCTGAAATTGCCAGCACCATCAGTGACATCGATTTTCACATCGAATTGATAAAAGCGACTATCCCGATCAATTCTGAAACGACCTTTATTGGACTTGCCGGATCCGTGACAACGATCTCGGCAATGGCATTAGGACTCACTGAGTACGACGCCGACATAATTCATGGTTCAATCGTGAGTCGTGAGCAGGTTGAGTCGGTAACTAACAAATTGCTCCACATGACTCACAAGGAACGTGCAAATCTTGGTTTCATGCACCCGGGTCGAGTCGACATAATCGGCGGTGGGGCCTTGGTGCTTCGAGAGTCAATGCGCGTACTTGGCTTTGACAAAGTGTTGGTGAGTGAAAAAGATTTACTTGATGGGGTTGTTTTGAGTCTGCAAAACTAGACAGCCGTGTGAGAGACTCTTCTTATGAAATCACTGACAAAAAACATAATTGGAATCGCATCATTGGCCCTTGCAGTGCAATTCGTTATTCCCGTGACTGCTCAGGCAGCCGAGAAGCCAAAACCGAGTAACTCGGTCTGCTCACAGGATGGCACCAAGGACTACGCGTGCATGGAAGTTAATTCCATGAAAGTTCCCTCTGGAGATCCAGTAACTTTTACTGGGAAGATCGTGAGTGCTAAGGCTCTCAAAGAGCTGGCCAGTTGGACCGCTGGTGACAATATTGTGTGTTTGAGCCGTTACAAGACCACACCGGAAGCTGATGGTTCCTGGCCATGGCAAAGCCTTGAGGCAGCCTGCACGACCGTTCGAAAAAATGGTGGGTTCACCATTGTTGCCGAATTCGGCCGTAAAGGTACGTACTACTACGGGCTTGAAATGGGTCCATGTCGATCAAAAAATGAAGGCGAATGTGGCAATGCAGACTCAATGCTCGTGGGTCTCTATGGCAAGGGTGACAAGGTCATCGCGTTGAAGACCTCCTAACCCGACCACCCACCCCTTACCGGTATCTACTTTTTTAACCCGGTATCTGCTTCTACGACCGGTAAAGGGGTGGGCATAGGAATCACACTTCACAGGCGAGGGGAATCTTGCCGGTAGATAGGGTTACGCCCGAGAGGGGAGACCTTCTCGTCCCCGTAGTCCAATCGGCAGAGACACCCGGCTTAAACCCGGCACAGTGTGGGTTCAAATCCCACCGGGGACACATAGATGTTGTTCATTTCATGTTTATTTGTTACCATTTAGTCATGTCCTCACGATTCTCACAGACCACAAATCCGATTCTGAAGCGTTATGAACAGCCCGCAAAAGGCGACGGCTTCGCATACGCCGAAGGCCAGTCGGCCTACACGCAAGCTGCGGGTGGATCAGCCGGCACGCAGGAGCAGTTCGACACAATCACTGCTGGCGGTGGGGCTCGCCTGACATTTGCTGACGTAGTAGTCAAAAGCACCATTCTTTTCATCATTACCGTGGTCATGGCCTTCGTTGGCTGGGTGCTCGTTCCCAGCATGCCTGCAGTTTTGTGGATTGGACTCGGCGGTTCATTCGTACTCGGGCTGATCAATGCGTTTAAAAAAGCAGTCTCGCCGGTACTCGTGCTTCTCTACGCAACCTTCGCCGGACTCATGCTGGGAGCAATCAGCTGGGCGTACGACCAAATGGCCCTGGCTCAGAACTACCAAGGCCTGGTTAGCCAAGCAATTATTGGCACCCTTACCGCATTTGGAGTGATGCTGTTCCTCTACGGAACGGGGATCGTCAAGGTCAACGGCAAGTTCATGCGGATTTTCATGGCGGCAATGATCAGCTACTTCGTGATCGCAATGGCATCCCTCGTTGGCGCGCTATTCGGTGTTGGCGGTGGCTGGGGCTTCTACGGGGTCGGTGGCTGGGGCCTGCTCCTGTGCGCCGCAGGCGTGCTCCTTGCATCATTTGCCTTAATGATGGACTTTGAGGCGATCAAGCAGGGTATTGCCATGGGGCTGCCAGAGCGGGAATCATGGAGACTGTCCTTCGGCCTGCTGCTGACCCTCGTGTGGCTCTACCTCGAAATTCTTCGCTTCCTGTCAATATTTGCCGGTCGCGACTAAGGCAGAGATTGCCGCAGCTCGGTAAGTGCCGCGGCAGCATCCGATTCCCCGTTGGGATTGCTCACCAGTAATTCCCGAGTTAACACCGTGAGTTGCGCGGCGTAAGCGTTCGGGCCAACCCGGGGCAGTTCGTGGTCTACGTCATATCCATCTGTCGCGCGAAGTATCCGGCTCGCGCAGTGAAAAACCGGTTCATCCATGGCGGCAAGGCGCTCGGGATTCAAACTGGTCAATCTAATTGTTATGCGATCGAGTTCACGAAGCATTTCCTCCCTGACTGATCCCACACCGACCGATTCCATGCTCCCAGCATATGCATAACTTCCCTAATTGATAGTGACACGCAATAAAGCGCTAGTTAGCAGGCTCCTGAGGTGTCGTAAAAAAAATCACGTAAGGTTATGCCGTGCAGATTTATGACTCGGTCGTCGACTTAATAGGCAACACACCTTTGGTGAAGTTGAATAGGGTAATCAAAGGAATCGTCCCTGAAGGTGTCACTGTTGTGGCCAAGGTTGAATACGTCAACCCCGGTGGATCGGTCAAGGATCGAATCGCTGAGCGCATGATCGATGCTGCTGAAAAAGATGGCTCACTGCAGCCCGGTGGAACAATCGTTGAACCGACCAGTGGGAACACCGGCGTTGGCTTGGCTTTGATAGCTCAACAACGCGGCTACAAGTGCATTTTTGTGTGCCCAGACAAGGTCTCCGAGGACAAGCGAAATGTGTTGAAGGCTTATGGTGCGGAAGTTGTTGTGTGCCCGACTGCCGTTGATCCTGAGGATCCACGTTCTTATTACAGTGTCAGCGATCGACTCTCAACGGAGCCCGGTGCATGGAAACCAGACCAGTACTCCAACCCGAATAACCCCCGTTCACACTATGAAACAACGGGCCCAGAGATTTGGGACCAAACAGATGGAACCGTCACCCACTTTGTTGCAGGGGTGGGAACCGGAGGGACAATCTCAGGTACCGGCCGCTACTTGAAAGAGGCCAGCAACGGCAAAGTCAAAGTAATTGGCGCTGACCCCGAAGGCTCGGTTTATTCTGGTGGCACGGGTCGTCCTTATTTAGTCGAAGGCGTCGGTGAAGACTTCTGGCCAACCGCCTATGACCCAGCAATCGCCGATGAAATCATTGCGGTCTCCGACAGAGACTCATTCGAGATGACCCGTCGGATGGCGCGCGAAGAAGGGCTTCTCATCGGCGGCTCATGCGGCATGGCTGTTGTTGCCGCGCTTCGGGTTGCCGCAAAAGCCGAGCCAGGATCTTTGATTGTTGTTTTGCTTCCCGACTCTGGTCGCGGTTATCTTTCGAAAGTTTTCAACGACAATTGGATGTCCGCATACGGATTTCTGCAGGCGGACACAGACCAGACAATTGGTAATGTCCTAAAGGCCAAGTCGCGTGACGGTAACCTTCCCGACTTCATTCACACCCACCCGACAGAGTCGGTCGCTGACGCTATTGCGATCCTCAAAGAATACGGTGTCTCCCAGATTCCGGTTGTCCGCGCGGAGCCACCCATCATGACTGCTGAAGTTTCTGGCGCCATCATTGAACGGGTAGTGCTCGACGCACTCTTCCTCGGAACTGTTCACCTCTCCGATCCGGTTGAATCAGTGATGAGTCCAACGTTGCCCATGGTCGGTGCTGGTGAATCTGTGTCGGTTGCAATGGCAGCCCTCGCCAACTCTGATGCATTGATTGTGGTCGACGACGGTAAGCCAACGGGTGTAATTACGCGCCAAGACGTACTGGCTTTCCTGGCAACCTAAATCGGTGGTCTAGCGCGGGAATGCAATTCCGGTATTGGCGTGACAGCGGTAACCGTTGGGGTTTTTATACAGGTACTGTTGATGCGAATCTTGGGCTAAGTAATAGACGAAGTCACTGGCAGGTGCAATTTGAGTAGTGATCGGATTTAATCCTCGTGCAATCAGCACAGATTCGTATTGTTGAGCTGTTTCCTTGACAACCAACTCCTGCTCGGGTGTGGTCCAAAATATTGCAGATCGGTACTGCGTGCCAACATCATTTCCTTGGCGATCGCCTTGGGTGGGATCATGATTTTCCCAAAAGATGATCAGGATCTCGCGCGTGGAAATGATTTCTGGGTTGTAGACGACCAGCGTGGTTTCGGTGTGGCCCGTTAATCCGGTACATGTTTCTTCATAGGTTGGGTGGGGAGTGAATCCACCCATGAAACCAACACTGGAGTTGATAACACCCGGTGTTTTCCAGTAGATCTCCTCAACACCCCAATAACAACCTGCGCCCACGTAGATCACTTCAGAGCCTTCTGGCCAGGGGCCTTCGAGGGAGGAGCCCAGAACGATGTTTTTCTCACCTACCGGCAATGGGCGAGAGTCGCGCCCCGGTAAGGCTGACTCGGGGGTGACCATAGAGGGCTTGCCAAATCTAAACATGGAGCCAATCTAATACCAATAGTTGACCTCTGCTCTGGTGCGATGATCATTGAGCCATAGGCTGAAGCCATGGACGGCTTTAATACACGCGCAATTCACGCAGGGCAAGAACCAGACCCATTAACCGGAGCGGTTGTGCCGCCGATTTATCAGGTGTCGACTTACGCCCAAGACGGTGTGGGTGGCTTGCGAAACGGCTATGAGTATTCCCGTAGTGGGAATCCAACGCGTACCGCCCTGCAGGAGTGCATGGCAGCCCTTGAAGCGCCGGGGATTGATACCGCGCGGGGACTAGCGTTCGCTTCGGGGCTAGCAGCCGAAGACACTGTGATCCGTACGGTGCTTAAGCCAGGTGACCATGTAGTAATCCCCAATGATGCTTATGGCGGCACCTACCGACTGTTTAAAAAAGTCGCAGAGCCGTGGGGAATTGATCACACAACCGCAGCCGTAACAGACCTAGAGGCAATCGCTTCGGCTATGACCCCAAAAACCAAGTTGATCTGGATTGAAACCCCGACAAATCCGCTGCTCAATATCGGAGATATCGCAGCAATTGCTGAAATCGCACACGCGGGCGGCGCATTGTTGGTTGTTGACAATACTTTTGCATCTCCATATTTGCAGCAACCGCTCCTTCTGGGAGCAGACATTGTCGTGCACAGCACAACCAAATACCTCGGCGGTCATAGCGACGTTATTGGTGGCGCACTCGTGGTAGGTGACGCTGAGCTGGGCGAGCAACTTGCCTATCACCAGAATGCAATTGGCGCTATTGCCGGACCATTTGATTCATGGCTGGTCATGCGTGGGATAAAGACTCTCGGCGTACGTATGGATCGTCACAATGACAACGCAGGAAAAATCGTTGAGCTCCTCGAAGGGCACGCCTCGGTGGGTCAGGTGTTCTACCCGGGACTTGCCTCCCACCCGAACCATGACGTTGCAAAAAAGCAGATGCGAGGCTTCGGTGGCATGGTGTCATTCCGAGTGAAAGCTGGTGAACAAGCAGCACTAGATATTTGTTCCAAAACAACGCTATTCACACTGGGTGAATCCCTTGGTGGTGTTGAGTCTTTGATTGAACACCCGGGCCGCATGACTCACGCCTCGGTAAGTGGAAGTCCACTTGAAGTACCCAGTGATCTAGTTCGACTCAGCGTTGGTATCGAAGAAGCCGATGACCTTTTGGCCGACCTTGAGAAGGCGCTGGGTTAGGTATCGTTCTTCCTTGAGAGCCAATGAATGTTAATTCGAAACTGTTGCAAGTGGAATAGCAACTGAATCTGCAATGCGACAACTATCGCCGGAGCATGTTGTGAATTGGTTGAGTTGGGTCGACAAGCTCGCAATTAACAGCGGGTCCGCTGTTTTCACCAAGTTCACCATTTCATAAGGGTCATTCTCAAGATCGTAAAGGGTTGTTGAACCGTCGACATATTCAACATAAAGCCATTTCTGACTGCGAAGGGCAGCGAACTGTGGTGGTGCATTTCTTTGATAGTCGGGGTCTGCAGGTGTTGAAATTCCGAGGCTTTCAGACAGGGCCGCATTGCGCCAAGCCTGTGGTGTTTCACCTCGAGCGAAGAAACTGACAAGTGATCGACCGTCAACCCAATTGGGTGTCGTTGCGCCGAGTAGCTCCGCAAAGGTGGGTCCCAGATCAGTCGTGCTCGTCATGGCATCGACGCTCACCCCGGCGGGAACACCCGGCCCCATCACGATCATAGGAACAACCGTGTCAGAAGCGTAAGGAGTGCGCTTTCCCTTAAACATACGTCGTTCCGCTACGTGATAGCCGTTATCGGTTGTAAGGACGATGAGGGTGTCCTTGTCGTGGCCGGTTTCTTTGAGTTTTGCCGTAATTGCATCAATTGAGTCACCAATTGATTCAGCTGAGCGTGCTCGCTGGCGCCAGGTTGAGTCAGCGAGTGCAAGCTGTCTCGGTGTCAGTTGCTTAATATCCTTCATCCACTCTGGCTCATCAATTCCAAATGAGTTGTAGGTTGGGTTGCGCGGAGCAACGGTCGTAGCATGTTTGAGTGCGTTTCGATTAGCAACGGGGGCTGGTTTGTGCGGGCTGTACGTTGAGAGTTGAAGGAAAAACGGAGATTCAGCAGTTCCGATAAAATCAGTGGCTTTTTTGGTGATGACATCGTTCAGAAAATCTGTCGGCTCATTTCCATATCTCACCAATGTCCCATTGTCATTCATGGTGTAGTTGTAACCCGAATAGGAGTCACCACGGGAGATTGGGACTCCCCATTTATCCCAACCCGGTGGGACATAGGTGGTTTCAGTCTTCTTGGACGGGAAATCGTTGAGGTATTTTCCAAACAGAGCGGTGGTGACTCCCGCATTATTTAGCCACACTGGAAGGCAGTCCTGCTCCTCCTTGCGATCGCGAAAAGTCGGCCAACCGCCGCCGGTCTCCTTAATATTTGAGATCACTTTGTGGTTGTGAATGTACTGCCCGCGCAGAATCGAAACCCGTGATGGGCAACAAAGCGAATCAGTGACCGTTTGGTTGGTGAAAGTGATTCCTTGGTCCTTCAGGGCTGTTAGCCGTGGAATTTGATTGAATAGATTCCAATCCAGGTCATCGACAAGAACGAAGACCACGTTCTTGATATCGGCTAAATCCCCGACCGTGTTGAGTGGGGTTTCCGGCTCACTCACTTGACTTTCAATCAAGGGATCAACGGCCACGGTCGGATCCGAGATGGCATCAGCCTGAACTGGTGTCGACCGAACAGAGTCCAGGAAAAATACTCCACCAACGGCCACCAGAATAAATGAGGTCCCAGCGGCAACTAATTTGTTAGCGAGCACTCGGTTCCTTTGGGAAGGGGCAGTCTGGGTCAATTGGTCTCGTGGTCCTTACGGGATGGAGAAAATCAAGGGTGAAGTGACCGCCACAGACTACGTTACGCCCGAGCGTTTGAGAGTTTCGGGCATCCGGATTACGAGGAATATGGGCAAAATCGCTAAAACCGCCGCGAAAGCAAAAGCCCATTCAAAGTCGAAAAGGTCTACGAGTAGACCTGCCGCCAGTGGGCCAAGGATCGCGCCTGCATCACTCATCATTTGGAACGTAGCGACCACAATGCCGCCTTTTTTGCCACCCATGACGTCACCGATGACCGCGGAAGGTGCAGAGCCGAGGAATGCGGCCCCAAATCCTTGAATTGCCATGCTCACCAAGAACAGGATTGTCCCCAACATTGCGGCTTGACCTAGGCCATTGGCGGCGGCATCGGCGAGTGTGAGGAAGACCATTCCGATCGCTGTGGCTATCGTCCCGAAAAGTAATGCTTTACGTCGCCCTTCCGTGTCTGCCATCCGGCCAGCAGGTAGCAGAACAAGTGCCTGTACTGCTGCAGCTGCGAGGAAACCGAAGCCAGACAATGATGCCCCGCGTTGTAATCCTTCGACAACAAAAAGCGGTACGACCGAACTTCGTAGACCAAATGTAACGAATCCGGCTATGAGATTTGTCCCTAAAGCCGCTTGGTAGGCCTTGTCGCGAAGCGCGGTTCGTAGTTCCTCCAATTTATTGCTCTGCCCGTGCGACACCTCTTCCTCGCGCTCATGCAACCGCGCACGAGTGAGAAATATGAGGGTCACGAGAGCCGCTGCAAAAAGTGAGATCGCGTAAACAAAGAATGGTGCTCGAATTGATATTGCAACAACAATCCCGCCAACGGCTGGCCCGGCCACCCCACCGAGGAGGAAACCACCTTGGAATGCACTAGCGGCACGGCCACGCTGGTTTGAATCAACAACACGGAGAAGGAGTGCTAGTGCTGAGACTGTGAACATGCATGAGCCAATTCCACCGATTCCACGAAATGCCACAAGTTGTAGGTACGTTTGTGAGAAACCAGCAATTGCGCTGGAGGTGGCGACAATGAATAGTCCAGAAGTCAGAACAATGCGCTCGCCGAGTCGGTCAACGAGAACTCCAGCGACTGGCGCAAAAACAAAACGCATCAGAGCAAAGACGGAGATTACGGCGCTTGCTTGAAGCGCGGTGACATCAAATGTCTTGGCAAAAATGGGGAGTGAGGGTGCCAGGATGCCGAATCCGATTGCGACACAGAAGGCAACCGCTGTTAGCACAGCAACTTCTCTAGGGAGTCCTTTTAAAAGTGGGGTGCGCCTGATCGCACCTCCGAGCCGGTGGGTGCGGGAGGAATTATTGAAGGGTCCTTCTCCATCGTTCGGTATTTCGGACACGTTATTCCTTTAATTCGGTATTTGAGTGCAGACCGACTCTACTTGCGTGATGATCCCCAGCCCAAAGGAACCTCTTTCGCGATGTACCGGTGACACGGCAAGATAGCCATGTGGCCACATCTGCGGGAGCGCGAGCAACTGATACCCAAAGGTCAAGGGTTTATGCCGCGGAGGATCAATTCTCAAACATGATGAACCGAGGTGGAGTGGTTGAGTTCTTTGGAACAAAACTCGATATTCCAGCGCAGAAAAGATTTGCAAGCCTCGAGTCCATCAGGACCTATGTTCACCTGCTTTTTGCCCAACTTAACGGTGATGTGGTGCCACCTGACGTTCGTGAGCGCAAAGGGTGCGCAAAAGCGCACTATGAATATGAAAAAGCGGTGATTGCGATACCGGTCTCTGGACCTTCAGCACGATGGGCGTTACGTGAGGCAGTAATTTTGCATGAATGTGCTCACCACTTGGTAGCAAAATCGGCACTGGCAGGTGAGCCTGCACACGGACCGATGTTTACCTCAGCCATGTTGCACTTGGTGCAGGTTGCGCTGGGAGACCAAGCACGGCTACTACTTTCTGCGGGATACCTTGAACTCGGCGTAGACGTTGGGGATCATCAAGAAATTATCCCAATTGAGAGCACAACATGAAACTTGAACGAATCGCAGCGCTACTCGCTAAAGCGGAGAGAACTGATAACGAAGCCGAGGCTGACGCCTACTTAACAAAGGCGCAAATGTTGGCGACTCTTGCCAGCATTGACCTGGCGACCGCGCGCAATCACACGAAAAAGTCCGAGACGTTAATGCCGGTGAGTCGAACGGTGACAATCGGAGTGAAGGGGAAGCGGGCCAACACGCATTTAGTCAACCTCTTCGTCACCGTCGCGCATTCAAATAGTGCTCATGTTGATGTTGCTCGGGATTCGACCTATGTCATCAGTTACGGGATGCCCGGTGACTTGGATTCCATTGAGACTTTGTTTTCATCTTTGGCTGTTCAGATGACAACGCACGGGAATCACTATGTTAATGCTGGGTCCTGGCGCGGTGAACAATTTGACGGTCGGGTTCGCGTCGCTGGTGGTTATCGTCGTCGGCGTATTGAGTTCACAGCACAAACAGCGCGTGCTGCATTTTACCGGGCTTACATTCTTCGTATAGGTGAACGTTTGCAGCAGGGGAGGGCCGAAGCAATCCGAGAAAATGATTCACGCGCCACACAGCCCGGTGCTGTTTCTGGAGCGTTAGTTTTGGCCGGCCGAGAAAAGGAAGTGAGTGCTTTCCACCGCAAGAATTCGCAGGCTCGGGGAAGTTGGGGCGGGTACTCCGGAGCTGCAATGGCCAATTCAGGCTCGGCAGCAAATGCAGGTCGCAAGGCAGCGTCAGGAGCCAATCTCGGGAATCACACACAATTGCCAGGAAGTCGAAGAGAGCTATCCCACTGATTTATTGCAATGTCTCACATTTCACATTCTTGCTGACATGATTGGTCAGTGCCCCGGCAAACTGATCAAACCAAGCCCAAAGTCACGTTGCTGGACATTGAAGCTGCCAGGGAACGGCTCGTGGGAGTAATTTCGGACATTCCCGTGGCAAATGCTCGTTGGCTCACTGAACGTGTTGGCGGACCGGTGTACTTAATCCCGGAAAATCTGCAACGAGCGGGTTCATTCAAAATTCGTGGTGCCTACAACCGGCTGGCGAAGTTGACCCAAGAGGAACGAGATTGTGGCGTAGTCGCTGCCAGTGCGGGTAATCACGCACAGGGAGTCGCGCTCGCAGCACGGATGTTAGGAATAAAGGCAACGGTGTTCATGCCACTGGGTGCAACCATTCCCAAAGTTGAAGCAACCAAAGGTTACGGCGCGGAAGTGAAGCTCGCAGGTGCCAGCGTTGATGAAGCACTCGTGCACGCGCGTGCCTTCGCAGACAGCACAGGAGCAATCTTGATCCATCCGTTTGACCACCAAGACATTGTTGCCGGGCAAGGAACACTTGGTCTAGAAATTTTGGAGAAGATCCCCGATGTTAAAACGGTTGTTGTCTGCACCGGTGGAGGTGGGCTTCTCGCCGGTGTCGCCTTGGCAAT
>JBIIOS010000186.1:0-3355 GCA_044336805.1 Candidatus Nanopelagicales bacterium | reverse complement strand
CATCAAATATCCGTGAGATTTCCTCCATACGATCCATGGTGAGTAGAGGCAGGCTGCCCACAGCGGTCAGTAACCGCCCACTTCGAGTCTTCACTGGTTTCATAGGAAATTCCTAACGGGCTTCATACATTCGATCAAGCTCGGTCTTTAGTGCAACAGAGTAATAGGGATCCACCTGATCCTTCGCATTCCAACGCTGCGCGAACACTTGCGCCTCGGTTGGGTCAGCTTTCTTGCGAACTATCGATGCCCCTTCGTGGTGGGTGAAATGCGCATAGGGAGTCCAAGCAACGCGGTACCCAAGCTCACGCATGCGCAAACAAAAATCAACGTCATTGAAATCGCGAGCAAAGGCGGTGTCAAAACCATTCAGTTGATCGAATAGCTCGGTGCGTACAAGGAATGCTGCCGCTGTTACGGCGCTGTAGTTGCGTGGGGTGAGGGTTGCGCCAAAATAGCCGTATTCATTGCCACTCTTAGCGATCCATGGGTGGGTTGGGCCACTTGGCAGCATCACCATTCCAACGTGTTGTAACCGGCCGTCGGGGTAGGTCAATTTCGCCCCGGTGATGCCCACACCGGAGTTTTGCCCAACTTCAAGCAGGCGGGTGATCGGCTGGGGTTCGGCGACCGTTGTGTCGTCGTTGAGCAGCAACAGGTATTCCCCGGTTGCTGCGGTGCGACCAAGGTTGATCGCTTCCGCGAAATTGAAATTGGTTGTGTTGTAAACAATCTGTTGGTCAGCACCTGGGATTGGTGCCAACTCACCGGTGGTCACCACGATTACTTCGAACTCTGTTTGGGTTTCAGTTTCTCGTAAGGTTTTGATCGCCTTATTGACCATGGGAATACCGGATTTGTGGTCCTTGGTGCCAATTGTTGGAATGATCACCGAAACTTTTGTTGGCTTCATTATTTTTGGGTGGACCTGATTCAACCCTTTGACCGCTGACGGTTTCACTTCCCCGCCCCCGTAATTCCGGTTAATGAATTCGGTTTGGGCGCGCGCTGTGGACTGCTGGGCCCAGGGTTTTGCATCAATACTTTGTGCGGTGCTCTCACTCCAACTGCGCCAGTGATACAGCGGCAACGGGATATGAACCACGTTGGTTAACTTGGGAAATAGCCGCAGGGCAAGATCGAAATCTTGGGCACCATCCATCTCACTTCGAAAACCTGATTCAGCTTTCACAAGTGCTGTCTTAAAAACGGTGAAGTGACAAAGGTACATCTGTGAGAGTAACAACTCCGGTGAGAAATCAGGTTTGCAATACAACTCGAAGTGCTTGCCCTTGGTGTCGATCTTGTCTTCGTCTGAATAAATGATTTGTGCTTCGGGGTTGCTATCGATCGCTTGCGAGAACACTTCAAACGCCGTTGGGTTAAGGCAATCGTCGTGATCGAGCCAACCGAAATACTCGGTGGTAACTTTTTCAATTGCCCGGTTTTGGGCTGCAGAAATTCCACCGTTTTCACCACGAATGACCGTGATGCGTTGATCATGTTGGTGTTCTGCTGTGAACCGGTTGAGGTAGTCGGTGACTTCTGGTGTTATTGACCCGTCATCACTGACGACAAGTTGCCAGTTGCGTGCAGTCTGGTTGAGTACCGATTCCAAACATTCCCGCAAAAAATTTAGGGGCGGGTTATAGACCGCAACTACTACCGCGATGGTGTTGGTGTTATCAATTGATTGCGGGGTGGCGCTTTCGGTCGTTGCCAGCCAGCGGCGATACACCTTGCCAACCGAGCGTTCATAGGCCTTGCGCCGGAGCCAACGCTTACCGCGGCCGGCATGCCAACGCAGTTTTTGATACAGGGTTGCATCACTCATGATTTAAAGTCACTCCTGCTGCATAGGAGGCGTGGACGGCGTCGAAAGAGTAAATTGTGCGGGCAGTTCAACGAACCCTTGACCGATCTCACCGCGTTGGCTGCGCACGGGGAACTCGAGGGCGTCACTCCAGTTGTCCAGCAGTTTCGCACCGGTGTGATCAAAGACGTCGATATGAATCCGGTATCGGCCGGGGAGCAGTGGCGTGTTTAGTAGGTCAACGAACACGGTGAAATCACCGTCAACAACCCCTAGGTCAGTACCGAGTCGGTGGTTATTCAGCATGGTAACCAGGGCGCCACCCTCGTGTTGAATAGCAAGGCGAACATTGGGGCCCAGGATCGATTCCTTGGCGTTTAATGTGACTGCAAAGCGGGTTGTTGAACCGGTTTCGGCGTGATCCAGTGGCTTGTTCTCAACATTGCGCAATGCAATTGACCTGGTTCGAATTTGGCCACTGCCCGCGCGCATGCTGCCTTCATCTTCAGACCGATCCGCGGAAATCTCAGCATTACGAACAGATTCTTGGTTGTTCACCCGCTCAAGATAGGAACGGATTACTTTTGTTGCAGGGCCGGTTTCTTGGACCTGACCGTGTTCAAGCCAACTGATTTCGTCACACAAACTTTCCAGCTGACCCATACCGTGGCTCACCACGATAATTGTTTTGCCAGCACGTCGCAGCGAATACAGATGGTCTTCACAGCGTCGTTGGAACTCCTCGTCACCGACCGCTAAAACTTCGTCGACTATTAAAATGTCGGGTTTCATGTGAACGGCGACACTGAAACCAAGTCGCACGTACATCCCGCTGGAGTAGTGCTTGACCGGGTCATTAATGAATTCCCGCAGTCCACTGAAGTCAATGATTGCTTGGGTTGAGTCGTTAATTTCTTTACGCGACAACCCAAGGATCGAACCGTTGAGCTTGATGTTTTCCAGACCCGTCATGTCAGGGTGAAAACCTGCACCCAATTCAATGAGTGCGGCGAGGCGACCATCAGTATGGATCTTTCCCTCGGTTGGCCGATAAATGCCGGACATTAACTTGAGCAAAGTTGATTTGCCGGAACCGTTGTGTCCGATCAAACCGAACACGCTGCCTTTGGGAATCTCAATGTTGACGTCTTTGACCGCCCAGAAATCCTCGGAGGTACGTGAACGCCCGCGAATAATGCGTTCTTTCAATGAATTGCGGCGATCAACGTGACGAATGAATCTCTTGCCCACGTGTTCCAGGCTTACGGCGATATCGGTCACAGGAGCTCTCCAATATCTTCGCTAGTGCGATTGAAAACGGCCAAGCCGACAATGAAAGTCAACACACCAAGAAGCAGTAGTCCTGGAACAACCCACCATTCTGGCGCCTGCAAGGAATACATCACGTCATGCATCGCTTGAACAAACCACGCAACCGGATTCGCTTGAATAAAGACAACTAAATTCGACGCGGTGTCCTCGACCATGCTCATCGGGTAAATCACCGGCGTTAAGAAGTACAACGCGCCGAGCACCACAACC
>JBIIOS010000185.1:0-3358 GCA_044336805.1 Candidatus Nanopelagicales bacterium | reverse complement strand
AACCATTCTGGAACAGTGGCGTGGCGGGGCATCGATCGCTGGTTGCAGTGCGGGAGCCATGGCGCTGTGCGGATACGTACCTAATTTCCGTCACCCAAAGGAAGGTGGCGAATCGGGGCTTGGGTTGATTCTTAACGCACGGGTCATTCCACATTTTGATCGCTACTCTCGTTTCATCCCTGACTTCGCATTAAAACCACTTCTGACCGATGGACAGAAAATCATTGGCATTGATGAGAACACTGCGCTTACAAGTAGCGGTCCCGGTGAGAATCACGCACGTGAATGGGACTTTCGAAGTGTCGGTGAAGGGTCGAGCTGGCGCATTGAGTCTGACCGCAAGTATCGAATCAATAGCCCCATCGAACTGCTAGTTGATTCACTTGGATGAGTACGTAGAGGAATTCCCAGAAACTCAATCGCTGCGACGCGGGATCCGAACGTTTAAACCCCGCAGGAGCCGGATCACAAAATCCCAACAATTCGCGGTGGACAATCCCAGAGATTTATCAATTCGATATGAAGACGCACTTCTTAGTTGGCCAAGCCCACCAACTGCCCTCTTTCTTGACATTGGTTTTGGTAACGGCGTTTCAACCCTTCACTTTGCGCAAGCCGAACCGCAAGCAGCATTCCTAGCGATCGATGTCCACACACCAGGAGTCGGTGACTTGCTCTCGGAACTTCACACCCAAGACATAACGAACGTTCGGGTAATGGAAACCGATGCGATCCCTGTACTAGAAAACATGATCGCGCCTAATTCCCTTGCCGGTGTGTACACGCTGTTCCCCGACCCGTGGCAAAAAGCCCGCCACCACAAACGCCGGATCGTTCAGCAAAGCATCTTGGACCTGATGCATTCGCGCATCACACCTGGTGGTTTTTGGCATATTGCAACTGACTGGGCCCACTATGCACAAAGCATCAGCGAGTTATTCGCCCAACCCGGTAATCAGGTGCAATGGGATGGCGGGAAAACAAGCAGACCGGATCGGGCGCTTACCCGCTACGAGGAACGGGCGCTTGATGAAGGTCGGATCGTCTCGGATTTTCGATACATAAAGGCTTAGTGTGGAATCCCACAAAGGCAAGTTTATATTTTTGCCTAGACTTAACAGATGATTTCCCTAGAGTCACTGAGCAACCTACACCTGCAGCATGCGCAGGCGCTCAATGCACCCGTAGCGCCACTGAAAATTAATGGCAAACCGATTGAACGAGCGGCGCTCATGGCCACTGTGAATCTTTCGCGGGACTCGACCTACCGTGAAAGCATTGCAATCAATACCGACGCGGCAATCCGCAAGTCTCGTGTCTACTTCGCACAGGGTGCCGACCTCATTGACATCGGCGCCGAATCGAGTACCGCCAAAGCTTCACGGGTCAGCGCGCACGACCAGATCAAACAACTCGTTCCCGTTATTGAGCAACTCACTACCGATTCAATTCCCGTTTCAGCAGAAACCTATGAGCCTGAAGTTGTGAAAGCTTGCTTAAAAGCCGGTGCCAGTGTTCTGAATTTCACCGGCACCGAACATGAGGAACAAATCCTTGATCTCGCAAGCGAGTTCGATGCAACAGTAATTTTATGTTACGTCGGCGGTGCCAATGTCAGGGAAATTACCGACCTTGAATTAGACCAAGATCCGATTCCGCGCCTGCAAGAATATTTCGCCAAGCGAATTGACACGGCTCTCAAGCATGGTGTGAGAAACATTGTGATTGATCCCGGCATGGGTTTCTACTATAGAAACCTGGTTGACCCCTTGACCCGAGTTCGTCACCAAACCAAAGTGATCCTTAATTCTTTTCGCTTACGGGAACTGGGTTACCCGATCTGCCAGGCACTCCCCCACGCATTTGACCTGTTCGAGGACGAGTTCCGTACCGCGGAAAGTTTCTTTGCAGTAATTGCAAGCCTTGGCGGAGTGAACCTATTGCGCACTCACGAAATATCAAAAGTGAATGCGGTTCTCCGCGCAATCAATACCTTGGCCTAACTCGTATCACTCCCATTCGCCACTTTTCAGTACGCCAAACGTGATTAACTATCCGGATGGTAAATGTGCGAAGGGACTACGCGGATGTCTCGATAGGGCAAATCCACTATCGATCAGCCATGCCCGAGAAAGTCACAGCACCGCCATTGCTCATGTTGCACATGAGCCCTGCATCTGGCCTTGTCTATGAAAACCTGATGGGTGCTGTTGGGGAGTCGAGGTGGTGCATTGCCCCTGACACTCCAGGGTATGGCAATTCCGATGCGCCGTTTGAAGTTCCAACGATTGAAACTTACGCCGATCTCATGATCGAACTCCTTGACTCACTCGACATCAAGGAGCCGGTTGATGTCATGGGTTACCACACTGGATCGATGACTTCTGTGTCTCTCGCCGATCGCTACGCAAGTCGGATTCGCAAGGTGATTCTCGTCTCTGCTCCGCTTTTTGATGAACAAGATCTAGAAAAGTTCGCACAGGTTTATTCAGAAGAACCCCTATGGACGCCCGACGGCGAGCGTTTACTTTCACTCTGGCAATGGTTCGTTGGATTTTTCAAAGTGGGTGAGGAAAACACGGTTGCACAAGCCGGCCGAATCTTTTACGAGAGGCTTTCGGGCCGGGAGAAATATTGGTGGGGGCATCATGCGGCATTTCAATTTGACCTAGCATCGGCACTCACTCGCGTTCAACAACCAGTCATGGTGATCAATCCTGGAGATGACCTCCCCGTGTTCACACGACGGGCCGCGCCCTTGATTCGCAATGGAAAAATTCACGAGCATCCGGAGTGGACCCACGGATTCATGGATTCACACACGCAAGCTGCCGCAGAGGTGATTAACACTTACCTCAATTGCTGATTGAAGAATTCAACACTGCGTTGCCACGCTAACTGCGCATACTCCGCATTGAAAACTTCAGGTCGGTCGTCGTTGAAAAATGCATGATCAGAACTCGGGTAGTCGAAAACGATTACCTCGCCCCCCTCAGACTCAATCGCCTGCCGGTACTGCGCAATAACGGGACCGGCATGGGCTTCATCAGCTTCCGCCTTATGAATCATGACTGATTTGCCAGCGAATTTGGTCCAATCCGGGTGATAGTCCGGCCACGGCATTGCTGGATAAAAAGCAACCGCAGCAGTTATCGCTTCACTCACCGTCGGGGCGAGAAGTGACAAGCCACCTCCCATGCAGAACCCAACCGTCCCCACATTGGAGCTACTCACGGCATCAAGGGAAAGAAGGAATTCTGCACCTGCCGCGATTTCTGCCCCAGCCTCGGCGACCTTCAATCCCATCATTAACTTCTGGGCTTCATCAGGCTCGGTTGTTTCAACACCCTTGTAGTGA
>JBIIOS010000184.1:0-3419 GCA_044336805.1 Candidatus Nanopelagicales bacterium | reverse complement strand
CACCCAGATGCTGGCTGACTTCCTCACGATGCGCGAGCACCAGAGCAATCCCCAGGAAATGCTGTCCTATTGCTACCTCGGTGATGCGCGAAACAATATGGGTAATTCACTGTTGATCATGGGTGCGATCATGGGTGCTGATACCAGGATTGTGGCTCCAAAAGTATTGTGGCCAGATCAAAGCGTGATCGATCAAGCACATGCACGAGCACAAGACAGTGGCGCAAAAATAACCCTGACCGAAGACATCGAGGAAGGGGTAGCGGGCGCAGAGTTTGTGCACACCGACGTCTGGGTATCTATGGGTGAATCCAAAGACGTGTGGCAGGAGCGCATTGAATTACTCAAGCCTTATCAAGTCAATAAAGGGGTGCTTGACCTAGCCGGAAGCAATGCCAAGGCAATGCATTGTCTACCCGCCTACCACGACACCAAGACTGTGATTGGCGCGCAAATTGCCCAGGATTTCAATCTCCACGGCGGAATTGAGATCACGCATGAGGTGTTCGAATCCCCCGCGAACATCGCATTTGATCAAGCAGAGAACCGGATGCACACGATTAAATCAATCCTCGTTGCAACCCTTGCTTGAACAGTTAGGCGCTCTTCAACCGATCGCGTAACCCTTGGAGTTGGTTGTTGAGTTCGGCAGGAACCCGATCACCGAACTCCGCGTAATACTCTTGGGTTAAATCGGTTTCAGCCAACCACGACTCGGCATTGACGGCAAAGAGCTCAGCGAGCTTTTCCTCTGACAGGTTAAGGCCATCGGTGTTCAGTGCCCCGGCTGCTGGGATCCGACCGATGGGAGTGTCAACCGCTTCGGCCTTGCCACTGAGTCGATTAACGATCCATTCGAGAACCCGTGCGTTTTCACCGAAACCAGGCCAGATGAATTTTCCGTCATTGTCCTTGCGGAACCAGTTCACGGAGTAAATACGTGGCAGTTTGTCTGCGCTGGTGAAACCACCGATCTTGAGCCAGTGACCCCAGTAGTCGGCCATGTTGTAGCCACAGAACGGCAACATTGCGAAAGGATCCCGGCGAAGTGCGCCAACGGTTCCTTCAGCAGCGGCAGTCTGCTCGCTAGACACCGATGAACCGACAAAGACGCCATGGGCCCAGTCAAATGCTTCGGAGACCAATGGAACGTTGGTTGCCCGGCGACCACCAAAGAGGATTGCATCAATCGGGACACCCGTTGGGTCTTCCCAGTTAGGGGCAATGGATGGGCATTGACCCGCAGGAACCGTGAATCGCGCATTGGGGTGGCTTGATGGATCGGCTGAGGCGGGTGTCCAGTCATTCCCCTTCCAGTCGATGAGGTGAGCGGGAACTTCATCGGTGAAGCCCTCCCACCAGATATCACCGTCATCGGTCAACGCAACGTTGGTGAAAATCGAGTTACCGACAAGTGAGCGAACAGCGTTTGCATTCGTGCTCATGCCCGTTCCGGGTGCAACACCAAAGAATCCAGCTTCCGGGTTGATTGCGTAGAGACGGCCATCTTCACCAAATCGCATCCAGGCAATGTCATCTCCGATTGTTTCCACTTTCCAACCCGGAATTGTCGGCTCCAGCATTGCAAGGTTGGTTTTTCCGCAGGCGGATGGGAAGGCAGCCGTAATGTATTTAACGTCGTTTGCTGGTGATGTCAGTTTCAAGACCAACATGTGCTCAGCCATCCAGCCTTCGTCACGGGCCATTGCCGAAGCAATACGCAATGCGAAGCACTTCTTGCCGAGCAATGCATTGCCGCCGTAACCGGAGCCGTAGGACCAAATCTCACGGGTCTCAGGAAAATGAACGATGTACTTGGTGTCATTGCACGGCCAAGCGACATCAGGGATTGAATTACCCGAAGCATCTACGAGTGGGTAACCGACCGAATGAACTGCGGGAACGAATTCGCCGAACTCGCCGATTTCATCAAGTGCTGCCTGACCCATGCGTGTCATGAGTTTCATGTTCACAACGACGTAGGGAGAGTCGGTGATTTCGACACCCAGTTGGGCGATTCGTGAGCCAAGTGGTCCCATCGAAAATGGAATGACATACATGGTGCGACCGCGCATTGCACCCTTCATGAGGCCATTCAAGGTTGAACGCATGTCCGTCGGTTCCATCCAGTTGTTGGTGGGACCCGCGTCGATTTCGCGTTGGGAACATATATATGTGCTGCTTTCAACACGAGCAACGTCACTTGGATTTGAACGGGCGAGGAATGAGTTGGGACGAAGATCTTGGTTGAGCCTGATCATGGTTCCCGAATCCACCATTTGGTTGGTCAAACGCGTCCACTCGGCTTCAGAGCCGTCACTCCACTCAATGGCGTCGGGCTCCAACAAGGTGGCCATCTCGTCAACCCACTCGAGGAGTTGTTTGTTTTGAGTTGGTGCTGAATCAAAGTCGAGACGAGCGGCCATGGGATCACTTCCTTGCGATGGTGGGCGACGAGATTTTTTCGTTGCCCAAGCATGCACCCTCACGGCCGATTCCGCCACCGATCCGAGGGTGATCTACCGCACGTGTGACTAACGGCACAAATAGCGGGTTTACCCTGTAGGCCAACGAGTATTAGGCCAATGAGAGGAACAACTTTTCGAGCTGTTCCCGGGTCATCGGGGCAGCATCGCCTTTCTCAAAACACTCCTGCATCCCGGCCGCGACGACTTTGAATCCGGCCCGGTCCAGGGCTTTAGACACTGCCGCTAGCTGGGTAACAACCTCGGTGCAACCCCGACCGGTCTCAATCATGTTGATCACGCCATCGAGTTGACCCCGAGCACGCTTGAGCCGGGTGAGCACCTCGGTGTTGATCTCTGGTTCAAGGTTCATGGGGAAAGACTACTCTCTGTTCTATATACCCGCAGGGGTATCCCGGCAAGGGCGTAGGGTGGTGTACATGAGCGAAAAAGAGCAACATTCACACGGCAAAGGCGTTCAACGCGAAATGTCGGAAATTTCCCGAAACTTGCGAGCGATGATCCCCGAGACGTACGCGGGCTTTGGAGCCCTTCACACAGCAGCCATGAGTGAAGGTGCCTTGCCCACCAAGACAAAAGAACTCATCGCCCTGGCAATTGCCGTTGTTGAGCAATGCGACGGATGTATCGCCTCGCACTCGCGGGGTGCGGCTAAAGCCGGCGCGACAAAGGAAGAAGTAGCCGAAGCAATTGGGGTCACCTTTCTTATGGCCGGCGGCCCTGCAACGGTCTACGGCCCCCGGGCTTACTCTGCATTCTGTGAATTCGCAGAGCCCAGCGCGTAACCCAGCGCCAGCGAAGTTGTGCGCATGAGTGGGAAACTATGAGTGGAAAAATTGCGCTCGTAGGAAGTGGTGAATACCTCCCGGTCATGCAGGATCTAGAAGCCTGGCTGCTCGAAGATCGCCCACGCACCTACGTTCAGATCGCAAC
>JBIIOS010000183.1:0-3457 GCA_044336805.1 Candidatus Nanopelagicales bacterium | reverse complement strand
CTTTCTTTCAGAACGACTATTTCACCGGTTTCGTCATACTCCCGGATGCTGACAATATTCATGGATTCATTAAGGAGAACTTCGCGCCCAAGCACCAAGTCAGCAATATCAATCGTGGGACTTACTCCCACCCGTAATTTCTTCCCTGAGGCCATGATGTCTGCGGTCGCGTCATCGTGGGCGACCAAAATTGTGGCGAAACCACTTGGGGGCTGGCCCAGTCGATCCACTTCCGTTTTCAGTGAGACGATCTGTTCACGTGCATCGCGCAATGTCGAGATGAGACGCTCATTATGGTCCCGCGCAGCAGCCAACTCACCCTGAATCTGAGTCAGATTGGGGTTTTGCTCCATGCGGCCACCATTCCTTTACGTCCTTGAAGGGTCAGTCTGCGTTTCCCTATAACACCATAACCCGATTAGTCGTTTTCGGCGACCGAAGTGGGCGTGGTTTCGTCAAAACTATTTTCTCCCCCGGGTCCGTGGTAGTCCACTCCATAAGCTCCGGGCGCTGGGCGGCGCTTTCGATCGAGTGTCGGGCCGTTCATCAATCTGGTGGCAACGAGGAAACCCGTATGGCCGTTCATTTTGTGGTCGGGTCGCACGGAGAGGCCATCCAGATGCCAGGTACGCAGCAGGCTTTCCTCTGCACGTGGTTCAGTCCAAACATTACGCACCCTGATTGTCTCCACCAGCCGAGACAGCTGCGTGGTAGTTGCGACATAGGCCACTAGCGCTCCGCCTGGACGCAATGCGCGCTCCACCACCTCGAGACACTCCCACGGCGCCAACATGTCTAAAACAACGGAGTCATACGAACCCGGATCGGGTTCGCATTCGGCCAGTTCGGCGACCTGCAGGGACCATGATGCCGGAAAACCACCAAACCAACGACAAACATTTTCAGTGGCGATTTCAGCAAAATCTTGACGGCGTTCAACGCTGACAACCAGGCCGGTGATTCCTGCACTACGCAACAGTGAACACGTTAACGCTCCTGAACCAACTCCGGCCTCAAGCACGTGCGAACCTTCGCCGATATCGGCCAGACCAACGATTCGTGCAGCATCTTTTGGATAGACGACGGTAGCGCCTCTAGGCATTGACAGTACGTAGTCATCAAGCGCCGGCCGCAAAACTTGATACGCGATAGCACGATCGCTATTAATGATAATTCCTTCACTACTTCCAATCATGTCGTTATGGGCAAGCTGACCACGATGACTATGAAAAATAAGGTCCTCTTTTAGCGTAATCGTGTATTTATTGCCCTTAGCATCAATGAGTTGGACGAGATCACCCGAACTAAGAGGTCCCCTGGGCCGGGCACCCACATTCACACCCTCGCGTGGTGCTGGCGGGTGAACTGGGCGTTTGGGCATACCCGGACTTTATCGGCGCAAGACATTTGTTCGTGGACCGCGTCGCAAGCTTGGTTCAGCGATACGGGTGCGTTAGGCAACTAGGCTCGTGATGTGTTTCCAACTTCTCTCTCACCCTCACGCAGCGCAGATTACCAACAATGCCCACTGCTTTATCGTTTCAAGACGATTGACCAGTTGCCCGAGGAGCCTTCGATAGCAGCGGTACGAGGAACGCTGATCCATTCAGTTTTGGAGAATATCTTCGATGCCCCAGCCGGAAAGCGCACCTATGACCTTGCCGTCTCACTGTTTTATTCGGCACTTGAGACGCTTGCGGAAAGCAAACCCTCAGAGGCCGCCCTGATTTACGGTGAAACCGTTGAAAAAACGTTGGCACCGGTTCGGCCCCTGTTAGAAACCTATTTTGCAATGGAAGATCCAAATCGCCTTGAACCACATGCCCGGGAACTCGCCATGAGCGTTGAACTCGATGAGGGTTTCGAAATTCGGGGGTTCATCGATCGAGTTGATCGGACCCCATCCGGCGATATTCGAATTGTCGACTACAAAAGTGGGAAAGCGCCGTCTCCCTTGTATGCGGAAAAGGCTATGTTTCAGATGCGTTTCTATGGCTTAGCTTGGTGGCGCATGAATGGCGAGATTCCACGAATGTTGCAGCTCATGTATTTAGGTAATGGACAGTTTCTCAGATATGAGCCCACCCAGAATGACCTAGTCGTTACTGAAAAAAAGATTTTGGCACTGCGAAGTGCTATTTCGCACAGTGCAGATCAGCAGTCGTTTCCGCCCAACCCCTCGAAACTGTGCGGTTGGTGTTCGTTTAAGCCAATCTGCCCAGCATTTGGTGGGACTCCCCCACCAATTCCCGAACAGAGTCTGTGGACCTCGGGGAGCTCACTGGTTGAAGATTCCATCAAGGCCGCATTGGAGTCAGTCACAAACGAGCTTCCATAGTGATTCGATGTCCTGGCCAACAAGAGTTCGCAGAACAACTGCACCTTTAACATCAATGGTTGCCATGTGCTCGACCGCAACCACTTTGGCACCGGCTTTCACAGCGGACAATGTCCCGGTTGGAGAGTCCTCAATTGCAAGACACTCTTCGATACGAACACCCACACTGATCGCCGCACGAAGGTAAGGTTCAGGGTGTGGCTTCGAATTCTCCACTTCATCACCCGCAATTGAATGACTAAAGTCTCCCACACTCGCGGTCATGCGCGCCATAACTGAATCCACTACCGCTCGCCAGGTTGCGGTGACAATCACCGTAGGTATTTGGAGCTGATGTGCCTGCGCAACGAGGGCTTGAGCTCCTGGCCGCCATTCGACATCCTCCGTTAAAAAAAGTTGGGCAACGGCACTCAAGAGTTCATTGCCAATGACCTTGGAACTCGCTGCACCATTGGTTCTGTCTTCCATATATGTCGCAACACGCTCTAAAGGTCCACCCAGGCAATGTTCTTGATCAGCTTGAGTCCACGAGTAGCCGTATTGGTTCATTACCCGTCGCTCGGCCATGAGCCAGAGCCTCTCAGATTCCAACAATGTTCCATCGAGATCGAGCAATAGAGCCTTGGGTTTGGTCACACATAACCCTAATGCAAGAGTAGGTGGGTGAACTCAGGGTTGGCGTTCCGCTACGCACAGGGAAGTAATCCCGCCCAGCCCACAATTATTCTCTTACACGGACTCTCACAACAATCTGATTTTTGGATCCCCGTAGTTGATGCGCTGGGGCGTGAATACAGCACCGTATCCATTGATCTACGAGGTCACGGCGAGTCCAGAAATATGCCTCCCGATTATCGAATAGCACGGGTGGCTCAAGACTGCATTGATCTCATGAACGAACTGTCAGTCAGCAGCGTTTGTGTTGTCGGCCATTCGTGGGGTGCATCTGTTGCCCTCAATATTGCCGCGCAGGGATCGCTACACCCGCTTCGCGTCGAAAGTTGTGTTCTCATCGACGGTGGGGCGTTCGCCCCTGCCAATATTATTGACGGCGGATCCGTAACGCGCAATGAATTGACTGCCGCACTGACACCGCCACTTGGTCCATTCACCGACGAT
>JBIIOS010000182.1:0-3494 GCA_044336805.1 Candidatus Nanopelagicales bacterium | reverse complement strand
AGGGCTCGTTTGAGAAAAACCTCTCGATTCACATGGTAGGTACCCCGTTTGGGCAGTGATTTCACACAATCGCGAATCTGGCTTCGCGTGATGTGGAGCTTGGTTCCACCATCAGTCGTTATGTTGATTTGCGAGTCGGGAATATTTGACCAATGTGAGACAGCGTTGGTCAATACCTGAGCCATTTTTGCTTGGCCCTTAACCGCCGAAACTTCAAATGATTCATCTAGCGTGGCATTAATGCCGGGAAAAAGTTGTCCAGGAGTTAACAAGACAATGTCAGTTTCACCAAGACTTGGGAGCACTTGATCGATGTACCTCAAAAATGCGGTACTAGGTCCCACAATCAGAATCGCATCCCTTGCCAGTCGTTCGCGGTAGGTGTAGAGCAACCAAGCAGCACGGTGCAGAGCAACAACCGTTTTCCCCGTCCCTGGTCCGCCTTGAACCACCGTAATTTGGTTGAGTGGGCTACGGATAATAACGTCCTGATCCGTTGCAATAGTGGCAAGTATGTCCGCCATTCGGCCATCACGTGGAGCGGTGACGGCATCCTTTGCTGCTTGGTAGCTGCCCTCACCGGGTTCGGTGAGGACTTCGTCGTCTACGTGGGTGACAACCTGTCTCCCATCGAGGGACTTGATAGAAATCCGACGACGCAAGACGGTATTCATTCGATGCGCGGTTGTCGCCTGGTAGAACGGTGCGGCATTGGGAGCGCGCCAGTCAATTAAGGCCATGTCCCCAGATTCAGTACGCAGGCCAATCCGACCGATTCGATGGGTCTCCTGGGTATCGCTGTTAATTCTCCCGAAGTAGAGACGGTCTTTGGCGGCTTCAACTGCACGTAGTTGCGAGCGTAAATTGTCTGCATGTGCCTCGCGCTCAAGATCATCTTGCCCCGTTCCCGTTGAGGCAGCATGGGCGAGGTTATTCATGCGGGTTGTTAAGTGTTCCCGTTGAGAGGAGAGAAGTGAATAGGCGGTGTCTGTGAACCCTTGTTCGTCGTCTAAGACACTCGACATTACTTCCCTCCCTGTCCATCTAGAAATCTTGGCGGTGCTAGAAATTGGTAGCCAACTATGTCACGCCGGTAGGAGGGAGGGGTGTACCGGTCTTTGAATTCAGATAGGACAAACTCTGACCATGGCTGCTGTGCCCGATTTCCAACATGTGGTGGTTGCACCTGCGGGTGTTGAGTTGGTCTTGGGCCACCTGGATGCCGCTAGCTTTGAGTCCAACCCGTTGTTGGAAATGCGGGAACTTGGTCGAGCCTGTGCTCGCAAGGCGGCCCGGAAAACGTCGGGTGACTTCGCAGGTGAAGTCATTTACTCAGAGTTGGGTGCGCCGCTTTGGACGGGTGGAACGGTTGAAACCCACATCTCTATCTCACGGACGGGTCAATGTGCGGTTGGAGCTGCATCCCATTCCAGGATCGGGGTTGATATCGAGTTCACCGACCGCGATATCAGTCGCCTGCTGAAGGCATTTACGCCAGTCGAACGGGAACTCTCTCAAGTCGTGAATCCAATTGCACTCTTGTGTGCAAAGGAGGCTGCGGGAAAATCTGCGGGCGTTGGTTTAGCAGGTTCAATTCGTCGGTGGAGTGTGATTTCTTCCGCGAAAGATGCGAAATCTCTTTTGGTGCGAGATTTAAAGAGCGGAAAGCATTGGCGGGTATGGATAGGTGAGATTGCGGTGGGAGATCGATCGTTGCAGTGTGCCGTTGCCCAGGAGACAGTTCCTGTCGGTAATGACCTACTCGAGATTTATGAATCCTCTCAGGTGGAAATCCGCCCAATAGGATCGCAAATGTGGCAGGAGGGCGCTCAGGCCGTCCGTGAGCGTGCACTTAGTGGAGTTGTGATCACGGCATGGAACCCGGGACCGGACCGCCCCAGTATTGAAGAAAACAATCAAGCGAATGAGCTGCTATTGAAACGACTTGAAACGTATTGTTCCGACATCTGGGAAGCAGACGGTTTTTCACCCGATCAAAATCACCGCGAACCGGGTTTCATCGCGTGGGAGTTGAAACCCGAAATTGGCTTGCAGATCGCCCGCGAATTTGGCCAATTGGCAATTTTTTATTTTGAAGCAAGTGGTGATCGGGTCTTGTTGAGCACTTGATTTTGTCTCGTATTGGTCAGCTGTGTGGGAGTTGCATTAGTGCTCTTGATCACGACATCGCGATCCTTGTTATACAAAGCGATCCACGTGTGTCCAGGGTGGAATGGGACCGGATTACCAAGCGTGTCGGTGAAGGTTGTTCCTGATTGTGAATCTGGTCGCGACCACAGCGCACTGAAAAGTTGGCCGTTTCGCAAGATTATTGCCTCCCCTGAACCAACTGTCTGGACTTGGGGTGTATTGCCGCCGCCTTTGTCGAAATAGACGGACTGGGTTTGCTCCACGAATTGGATAACTGCGGTGTCAGCCCAAACCCTGCCGTCTCCCTGCTGATCGACTTCCTCAAATCTAGCTCGCTCTCCGTTGAGCTGAATCGCATAATGGTTGCGGATTGGGTCGTACCGAAATTTGAGGGATGAAGAAGGCCAGGTGAGCTCTGCACTAACGGCAGGGCTTCCACCGCTGGGAATTTCCTGTGCAAACGTGAAACCCATGTCTTTAGCCGGGGAAACCCCATCCAATTGTGCTAACGCGGTTTCTGCATCAAAGAAATAATTGTAGGGAGCCGGTCGAGACGAGTCTCTTGAGTAATCCTGTGGATCCTTATTGGCCGATACGTCAATGAAAGGCGCTTCGGCGAGCGCGGGCCAGAGTTTGCTCTGGGCACCCGAAAAAGCAAATGCCGGTGAACCGTATTGAGATAAGAGCTCGATGTCGGTGATTCGAGCAGACCTCACGGGCCCAATTCGGGCGGGAATAGTTGAACTAAAAATTGCGGCTAGCCGAGTCATGCCGTACTCGATCTCTTCGACGTAAACCAGATCGGCCGCTTCCATGCCTACTTGTGGCTGGGCATTACGCGTGTTGTCAATTTTGACGGCAAGGACTGGAGGCATGCCGGTGGATGCGGCTAGGCCCGACGGCTCGACATACGGCAACCCGGTCAGCGGATGTAAAAGTTGAGGAAGAGTCGGGCTGGGTGAGGGGCTGGGTTGTGCTGTTGCCGTAGGTGAATCAGCGGGGGGCGCGCTGGGGGGAGCCCCGTCATTTGATGGGGAAAGCGCGCATCCGCTGACGAGAGCCAGAAGCGCGACCCCGATTAGAAGGCTCTTCGGTTGTGGCACGTCCTCACCCTAAGGGGGAGAGTGCCTCCTTTCTCTCATTTAGGCCGCCTGACATCACCTGCAGCATTAAATGAGTTGAAATGGAGGATTTTTATGAAAAATGGGGGTCAAGGGTTGACTGTGGAGGAAAATGGAGTATTGTGGCGCCACTGGGAGTTACCCGGGTGATTCATGAGGTCAAAGTGAGAGGTGGGGCGCATGTTTCTTGGTACCCAATCTCCGCGGCTTGATGAAAAGGGC
>JBIIOS010000072.1:0-9901 GCA_044336805.1 Candidatus Nanopelagicales bacterium | reverse complement strand
CGCTTATTGCAAGTGGGGTCGCCACCGGTGAACTTCGTCAGGAGTACGGTGACGAAAAAGTGACAAGCGGTCCATTGGCAGGTTACGAATGGAATCCGGTTCGGGCAACCGGTGGATCCCGACCCGGATGGCCACGAATCTTGAGGCCGGGTTCGCCCAAGTTGATTGGCTCAGGTTTGCTGAACTTGGGGGAACTTCCCCTCACGGCGATGCTTTCGGGACTGCTGCCACCGGGCGGCAAGAGCCTAGAACGGGTCGGGCACTTGATTGACGCGGTGTCACCACTTGGTGAATGGGCACAAACGGGTGAACATGCTGACGGTAGCCACCCAGCCGTGTGGATTGTGGCGATGGACTACGAAAGCGGTAAACGAGTCGTATTCGGTAGGGCGGGAGCGCCCCATGCCTCATTATCTGAGGCAGTTATGGCGAGTTGTGCAATCCCAGGTTGGTATGCACCCGTAAAAATCGGTAACCGCACATATGTCGACGGCGGTGCGGTGTCTGCAACCAGCATTGATGTTGTTAGTCACGAAGGCTATGAAGAAGTGTATGTAATCGCCCCAATGTCGATCACTGAATCGGATCATCCGAAAAGTCTCACCGCTAAATTAGAACGACAATGGCGAGGTGTCGTAGCTCGAACTGCGGCAAGTGAAATTGCTGCCGTTGAAGCGGGTGGTGCCCAAGTCTTCATTGCCACCCCGACGGCTGAGGACCTAACCGCAATCGGAACCAACTTGATGGATTCAACTCGAAGGAAACTGGTCTTGCAAACGTCCATGCGTACGAGCCCGATGACCTGGACTAAGCAAACCGTTTAACCGCGTAACTTGTCAGCGCGCGAGCCACTCACCTGCGACGCGCTCTTCGGCAGAGAGATAGCGCTGGGTTTGTTCGGCTGCGACCTTCTCGATTTTTCCACCGATAAATGGAACATTGGCAGTGAATGTGCCGCGACTCGTAATTGTTGAATTACCTGCTTGGGTTGGGGCAAGTTCCAGGGTTCCGGTAAAACCCATAGGGCCGGAGAATTCAACGGTGACCGTTGCCGTTCGACCACCGTCTGGGCCAGGCACGCTCCACACTTGGGTCTCCGTCACAGTGATTGTGTCGCCAACGAGTGACTTAGCCGGTGCTGGCAAGTCTGCGGGTAGAACTCGGATGCTGGTCAGAGTGTGAACTTGATTATTGCTGTCCTGACTTACCCTGACCTGGGTCGAGAGTGAACCGGTTGCCTCGCATTTTGCCACGATAAATTCTTCTTGGGAAAGCACCGAAAAAACATCAGATGGACTACCGGTGAAATTTTGGGTGTACTCAAACGAGGTGGGCATGTAAATCTCATCTCCTCTATACCTGAATCACTTTTCATGGCTAGCCTAAGGGGGTGAGTTCCCCACGCGCGTCGGTCCCAGAATTAGCCGGCCTAGTTGCTCGGCGACTGTTTAAGGATCAGTCCCGGATAGATTTGGGTTTTGAAGCAAGTGATCCGGTTGCAAATGAGCAAGCCGCAGAGATGGTGGCATGGGCCAGTGCCAGGCCAAATGGAATGCACGGGAAAACGATGGTCCGGGCATGGACCCCGGATTTACCCGGAACGAGTTACTCGGTTGTCGAAATAGTCACCGACGACATGCCCTTCTTGGTTGACTCGGTCACCTCAGAGTTAACGCGTCAAGGTCGAGCAATTCAACTGCTCGCGCATCCACTCTTTGCCGTAACCCGTGATGCAGATCATCGCTTAACTGCAGTACATGACTTCGATTTAGACGAGATCAATAAAGGAATGACCGCAGAGTCCTGGATGCGCATTCATGTTGAGCGGGATTTCACCTCTGACAAACTCGTTGAACTCGTTGCTGGGGTTGAGCGAGTCCTTGGCGACGTTCGCAAGTGCGTAAACGACTGGAGCTCAATGCGCACAAAAGCAATTGAAGTCTCGGGGGATTTGCGCAGCACCCCACCCTCAGGAATTGATCCTGAAGAACTTGACGAATCGATTGCATTTCTTGAGTGGTTGACCCAGGATAGTTTCACTTTTATTGGGTATCGGGAGTACGACCTGGTTGAACAGGGTGGCGAAGATGCATTGCGGCCAGTCCCTGGTTCAGGTTTGGGTATTTTGCGGGAGAGCCCTGATGAGAAAGTTTCAAAAAGTTTTTCGGTCCTGCCACCTGCCGTGCGAGCCAAGGCTCGGGAAAAAACTGTTTTAGTTGTGAGCAAAGCTAATTCGCTATCAACTGTTCACCGGCCAGCATATTTGGATTATGTGGGAGTCAAGAAATTTGACAGCCAAGGAAATGTTATTGGTGAGCGTCGTTTCGTGGGTCTTTTTGCCGCTCTGGCATATTCAGGCAGAGTCACTGACATCCCTATTCTACGCGCAAAATACCTAAGAGTTGAGAAAAGCCTTGATTACGTTACCGGGTCCCACAGCGCGAAAGACCTTGAAGAATTTTTGAACGCCTATCCGCGTGATGAACTTTTTCAAATGGATGCTGACCAACTGACTCAAATTGCCAAATCGGCTTTGAAATTACAAGAGCGTCGTCAAACAAAGCTTTATACCCGTTATGACCCTTATGAAAGGTTCGTCTCCGCACTGGTTTATCTCCCCCGAGATAGGTACACGACAGCAGTCCGACTGGGCTTGGAAGCTATTTTGCGGGAGGCCTTTGGAGGAATAAGTGTGGATTACAGTGCCCACGTTTCCGAGTCGGTCTTGGCGAGATTGCATTATGTAATTCACATGCCCAGCGGAGTTGAAATTGTCCGGCCAGATCTGGTGGAACTTGAAGAACGACTAACTACTGCCAGCCGAAGTTGGATGGACGAGTATCAATCACTCGCACTGGCAGGCGAGCACTCCGAACTCATTCCCGTGTACACAGATGCTTTTCCCGAAGCTTATAAAGAAGACTTTGATCCCAGTGTGGGTGTGAGTGATGCCCTCACAATAGAGCGGCTTGAACCGGGCGAGTTGGCTTTAGACCTTTACGCACCGGTAGCCAGCGACTCTCGTGAACTCCGATTTAAAGTGATTCGAGTCGGACCAGCAATGCCGCTGACCAAAATCCTGCCGATACTTGAGCGCCTCGGCGTGGAAGTCTTGGACGAGCATCCCTATGAGATTTTGCGCAATGATCGGGCACCGGCATGGATACTTGATTTCGGACTTGTTCTCCCCTTGGGGGAGATTTATTCTGCGGAGACACTCTTCAGTCGATTTGAACTAGCATTTGAAGCGGCTTGGCGCGGTCGAATAGCGAGTGATGTTTTTAATGCTTTGGTTACCCGTGCAGGTTTAACGTGGCAAGACGCCAAGTTGATTCGGGCTTATGCCCGTTACATTCGACAGATTGGTTCAACATTTGGCCAGGACTACATCGAATCGGTGATCGTGGGAAATGCAGAGATCACTAGGCTCCTTATTGAATTTTTCCGGGTGCGATTCGATCCTGCGTTCACCGGTGATCGGGAGAGTGAATCAGAGGCTGCCCGCGAGCAATTTGAGGCACTCCTCGCATTAGTTCCTTCGCTGGATCACGATCGAATTCTGCGACTGTTTTGGTCCCTATTTGAGGCCACGATGCGGACAAACTACTTCACGGGGGCGCAAACCTTGGCATTCAAGTTGGCGCCCACGATGATCAACGACATTCCATTACCGAAGCCGGCGCACGAGATTTGGGTTTACTCCCCGCGGCTTGAGGGAGTGCATTTACGCTTCGGTGCTGTTGCTCGTGGCGGTTTGCGCTGGAGTGATCGGCGAGAGGACTTCCGAACAGAAATTCTTGGCCTGGTCAAGGCACAGGAAGTGAAAAACGCTGTGATTGTTCCGGCTGGGGCAAAGGGTGGATTTTTCGCCAAGCACCTACCGGATCCCGCCGTGGATCGGGAAGCGTGGATGAATGAGGGTATTGGGGCTTATCAAGACTTCATTAGGGCCCTGCTCTCCATAACGGACAATATTGTCGATTCTGTTGTCGTTCCGCCCATCGGTGTTGTTCGCCATGATCGTGATGATCCTTATTTGGTTGTTGCAGCGGATAAGGGAACAGCAAGTTTTTCTGACATCGCGAATGCAATTGCCATCGAGGAAAATTTCTGGCTGGGTGATGCTTTCGCATCAGGCGGCTCTGCGGGCTACGACCATAAGTCAATGGCAATCACCGCTCTCGGCGCGTGGGAATCTGTTAAACGTCACTTTTTCGAGATGAACATTGACACCCAGCGGCAAGATTTTACGGTTATCGGTATTGGTGACATGAGCGGTGACGTTTTTGGCAATGGGATGCTGCTCAGCGAGCACATAAGGCTGGTTGCCGCATTCGACCATAGAAACATCTTTATCGATCCAAGCCCGAATGCTGCTGTAAGTTTTGTGGAAAGAAAACGATTAGCCGAGTTACCCAGAAGTTCATGGGCGGACTACAACACGGAATTGATCTCAGATGGTGGCGGGGTCTTCGCCCGTAGCGCGAAAAGCATTGCTCTTACTCAGGAAATTAAAGACTCACTTGATTTGAATATCGAAGCAGGTTCGTGTACGCCGGATCAACTTATTACTGCCATTCTTAAGGCCCCCGCCCAGTTGTTGTGGAATGGTGGAATCGGAACTTACGTTAAGGCCAGCACTGAAACGAATGTTGACGTGGGTGACAGAGCAAATGATTCAATTCGAGTTAACGGCGCTGAGTTGCGTGTCCAAGTTGTCGGCGAGGGTGGCAACCTTGGCATGACCCAATTGGGTCGGGTGGAGGCTGCGCGAAATGGTGTTCGACTCAACACCGATGCAATTGACAACTCTGCTGGGGTTGACACCTCCGATCACGAAGTGAATCTGAAGATTCTATTCGCCCCGTTGGTAGCAAGCGGCGCGCTCACCATGGAAAAGCGTGATGCGCTTCTTCATAGCATGACCGAGTCGGTGGCGACTTTGGTTTTAGCCGACAACTTCAATCAAAATGTCGTGCTCTCCAACGCTCGAGCTGGATCTTCGAGACTGATTCAGGTACATCAACGAATGATTCGGGAATTGGAGCGCCAGGAACTTTTCAGTCGGGCATTGGAGTACCTACCCGACGACGCGGAGTTGGAAACAAGGCGGTTGGCAGGCGAAGGGCTCACTTCACCTGAATTGGCGATCTTGTTGGCCTACGCCAAAATTCAGGTTACCAAAGAACTCAATGCGGTGGGTCTGGGTAATGACCCTTGGTGCGATCAGATTGTGATCGAGTATTTTCCGAAGGAAATCCAAGATCGTTATCGCGAGGAAATAAAGTCACATTTGCTTCGTTCAGAGATTGCAAATACCGTGATGGCAAATGAATTGATTAACATCGGCGGGATCACTTTTGTTTTTCGTGCGATGGAAGAAACAGGGTCCACTACGGTTGAAGTGGTCAAGGCTGCATTCGCGGCGATGGAAGTTTTCGGAATTAGAGATCTATGGCGTTGGATCAATACACTCCCCGAAGATGTCCCTGCAAGTGCTCGAACCGTGCTGCACCTCGAGGTTCGCCGGCTCCTTGATCGATCTGCTCGTTGGTTCTTGCAAAATCGGGGCTCTGGCATAGAGATTGAATCCGAGATTTCCACTTTCAGGAACAACGTGGCGCAGTACGCCGGGGGTGTTCCGCAAGCCTTAAAGGGGCAGGAGTCGGAACGGTTTGAAAGGCTGTCGCAGCGATTCGTTGACGCTGGGGCGCCCAAGGATTTAGCCGACCGCGCAGCTGGTGGTCTTGATGTGTTTACTCTTCTCGACATCACGGAGTTGGCCGGTTCACTGAATGCCGACATGACAGAGGTGATCGGTTTGTATTTCTCCCTCTCCGAACGTTTTGACATTGATCGATTACTCGTTCAGATCTCGGCCCTACCAAGGGGAGATCGTTGGACTTCATTAGCGCGCCAGGCACTGCGGTCGGACTTGTATTCCGTGATTGCTGAACTCACCGGCCGGGTTTACCGGGGGACACAAGGTGGTGAAGCATCAACTCGGATAAGTCAATGGGAGGAGCAGCGCACCGAAGGGATCGCTAGAACGAGGGCAACACTTGACGAAATTCTGCAAGTAGAGGAAGCGGACTTAGCCACCCTGTCAGTTGGACTCAGGGTCCTACGAAATTTGGTGGCTCAAGCGTGATGAGTTCGGACACGGTGACCTGGCAGCAGCTGATTGAACTTCTGCGCTTGCGGGAGCGTGGTGAAACTAATTTCACCTTGGTTGACATTCGAGAGGAATATGAACTCTTTCACGGCTACATTCCTGGCGCAATCAACATGCCCCTTTCCACATTTGAACCGGATGCACTTTCGGGAGAAGTAATTTTGTATTGCCAAGCCGGGGTTCGATCCGAGCATTTGTTGAAAGAACTCGCCAGACAAAGGATTTCTGGAGTCAAGCATTACGGCGGAGGTTATCTCGATTGGGTGGCTCACTCCACACTTGATGGCTAAAGCAGGTTCTTTTTTGTGAGGTAGGTAAAGGACCAGTAGCCGGGAATAGTGGGCAGCCAGAAAGTCACCAAACGGAAGAGCAAAACCGCAGAGACTGCTAAACCAGCATCAAGGCCAGCAGCGGTGAGTCCTGCAGCAAGTGCTGCTTCAACCGCTCCGAGGCCACCAGGAGTGGGGGCAGCTTGACCGATTGTTGCACCGGCAAGGTAGACGACCGCTACGACCGCGATATTTAAATTGCCGTCAAAAGCTGTAACGCACGAATAGAGCACGGCAATATAGGCAATATTGAGAAGAAGAATTCCACCAATGCCTTCAAGTAATTTGCCTGGGCGCTGAGCAATCGTTACCAGCCGGGGGATCACTTCCTTGATGAGTGGACCAGTTCTTTTACTGATCTCACGTCGAACAGCCGGGACCGCAAGTAGTGCCAAAAGGATCACGGCAACCGCGGTCACGCCAACGACCGCCCAAACGGGGGGATCAAATGTGAAATCAGCTTGGGTCCCAGCGGCTATACCAAATCCGAGCAGAAGCAGAATGTGGGTTGCGAATGCAGCGACCTGGGATACGCCCACACTTGCCGCGGCGAGGGCCGGGTGCAGCCCAGATTTTTGCAGGAAACGCACATTGATTGCGATCGCTCCCAATGTTGGTGGTGACACTAGCGTGGCAAAATCGCCGGCGACCTGGGCGAGAACAGTTTTCCCAAATGACAATTTTTCAGGGACGAAGCCAGAAAGTGACCAGGCCGCACCCGCATAGGTAATCAAACTGAATCCGAGTGCTGCAGCCACCCATGACCATTGAGCGGTGCTAAACAGAGTTGCAAGATCAACCGAGGTGAGTTGGGAAAGTAATACGTAGCCGGCGATTGTGCCGACCACGATCATGACCAGAGTTCGAGGCTTAATCCGTTGGAACTGGATTTGTTCCGTGTCGGCATCGGGACGCAACTCAACGATTGCATCACGCAGCGCAATGATCATTCCTTTGTGCTTACGTAATGCCTTACGGGTGCTGGAAGATAGTGCAACAGGCTGCAGGGCTGGAAGCGCTCGCGCTATCGCATCACTGCCGAGAACCCGCCGAGCCGAATCAACGCTTCGCTCAACCGATGTCAGCATTGCCAGTGAACACAATAATTCAGCAAGATCCAAACGCATTGCCACGTCACTCGCCGCAATTGATCCTTGATCCATGCCGAGTAACCACGTTGAATCATCGGTCCCGCGTAACAGGTGTCGACCCGACAAAGCTCGGTGACTCATCTGGTGTTCATGCAAGGTTCTAATGGCCCGCCACGAACTTTCCAACTCGCTATCACTGATATCTGCAAGTTCATCAAATGGTGTTCCCGGGATGTGCTGGAAAACTAGTGCGACCGAATCTGGGCCAACCTCGGTAGTGAGTAGTAGGCGGGGAGCGGGAACGCCCGCCACCTGTGCGGCATAGGCGATCAGGGCCGCGTGTTCAACAGCTTTACGCAGGTTGAAGGCCCCCTTTCCCGGTTCATCACGCAGTCGAAGGCTGGTCCAGGCAGCATTAACCAATCCGGCGCCTTCAAGGTCTCGGTCAAGAACACTGATCCGCAGAGTGTCACCATTTCTGGTTGTCGCCGAATAACGGCGTCCGCGGCTGGTGAGGTTGTCGATCCGCAGTTGGGTAATGGGATACCCACCACGCTCTAAGGCTGTGGCAACTGCAGCACCACTGGGCCGAGTTGTCGTGGTGCCAAGGGCGTAACGGGTCAGTAGACCAATCGCCCAGCCGACTGCCAGCGAAAAGCCAATTCCAGCCAGAGCAATCCCAGAGCTGAGCACCGTAACCATAATCAGAGACACAACGACGATGCTGGAGAGCACATTCCACGGGCGTCGACCCATCAGTCGGGCAACGGTGATGAAAGCCAGAATGCCGCCAAGGATGGGGGCGGTGGAACCGCTGGTGCTGCTGGTTGACCCCGCCATGGCGACTAGTAATCGAGTGTTATCCAAGTTACCAATCACAAGTGCAGCGATCGATAACACTGTCACAGCGAGGAACAATGCCACCAGGGCATCAAAAAGCTGTCGAAAACGCCTGCGCACAATTAAGTTGATAGAGCCGGCAATGGGTAGTCCCAATGATCCGATACCACCAATGATGTTCAGAGCGAGTACAACGAGTGACGGAAGGAGCGCCACACCGCCTTCAATGTCGGTATCCAACCCCGCGGTTGTGCTTGTTGCGAAATAGCCAAGTGCGATAGTTCCGGCGGCTAAAGCAATTGCTACAACGAAACGAACAAGATCAAGTGGGCGACGAATTCTTTTTTTGATTGCGCCGTCATCGATGACGACCGGGTCCATGGTGGGGTTTGAGCCGGAATCTTGGGCAGTGTCTTGGGGGATATAAGGAATGGGACCGGCAATGGTGAACTGCGTCTCAATTCCTGAATCCGGTTCGGGTGCCACGGGGTGATCGTGTCATAGGCCTCCCCCTTCGATGCAATACGACTCTGCAATCAGCCCGCAGAACATGTCCGTACAAGGTTTCGGGGTTTGCCAGGCAGATTTGTCAGCCAATCATGGTATTCATAGACCATGCGGTGGGAATTGGATACAGATCTGGGTGAGCCAGAGCCGCTATTGGCCAATTCTGCGCAAGAGACTGTGATCAATCTCGATTCGGGCCGAAATCTGGTCATCGGATCGGCAGGCTCAGGAAAAACTACGACACTGCTCGCTGCCACCGCTAATGCTCTTCGCGGGGGCGTTCCCGCCAGCCAAATCCTGGTTCTGACCTATGGGAAATTAGCGGTTCGAGACTTTCGCGAAAAGCTTGCGGGGCAGGTGAACAACACCGTCCTCCCATATATCGGCACATTTCACTCATTGGCCTATTCGATCGTGATGGGTGCCCCCGACAGCATTCAGCCCGATTCACGGGAATTGCCCAAACTGCTTTCCGGTGCCGAAGAAGATGCTCGGATACGCGACCTCATTAGAGGTTTGCTCTCAGATCAACCGGATTCTTCAGATGTTGGTGCAATGAGTGAATGGCCGGTCTCACTTCGCAGTGCCGCCACTACTCAAAGTTTTGCGCGGGAAGTGCGTAATGTCATTGCACGTCTGAAGGAACTGCATCTAAGTGGAGCAGATCTGATTGCATTGGGTGAGCAACTCAATCGGCCCGAATGGGTGGTTGCGGGACAAATTGCCTCTAATGACGCTGAAGTTATGGCTCTGGAGAATGTGATGGACTACAACTCTCTATTACTGGAAGCGATTTCCTTGGCGCCGCAATCCCCGGTAACTTCACGAATTACACATATATACGTGGACGAGTATCAAGAAGTTGGCCCACTGCACCGCGAACTCCTCGCCGCGCTCGCCCAAAAAGCTCAGGTGCTCGTCGCTGTCGGTAATCCACATGAAAGTGTTTTTGGTTTTCG
>JBIIOS010000157.1:0-4106 GCA_044336805.1 Candidatus Nanopelagicales bacterium | reverse complement strand
CACGGCTATGGCTACAGGGTTTGCGCAGGAATTTTCACACTCAACACTTCATGAACTCAATGACGGCTGGCGCTTTGGACCTGAAATTGCCCGTGCGGCTACAGCTCCCTTTGTTGGGGGCGCTATATCTCAGGTGGGTTACCGAGATTTTTATGTTGACACGGGTTCGGTGGTTGTCAAGAAGTATTCCTCCCGAAATGCACGTGCAGCATTTGTCGCGGAAGACATATTTGCGGCCCATATGACCGAGGGTGTTCCCTGGAGATCTATGGCCGTAATCGGTCGAGCACGCTCAGACATTCCACTCATCACCAGGGCCTTGAATCGCGCCGGTGTTCCAGTTGTTGTTGGCACCGATGAAATTGCCTTAAAAGATGAACCGGCAGTGCAAGTCCTACTGGGACTGATTTCCTTAGCCGCCCATCCGCAGCAGAGCACCGCCGCGGACGTATCTGATTTGTTGACCGGACCGATCTATGGATTTGATGCAAGCGAGATGCGTCGCCTCGGTCGAGTCTTGCGCACCACCCAACCCAATGTCAGTTCATCAGAATTGATTCGTGAATTAATCGTTGGAGTTGGGTCTGCGACTGAAATTCCTGGAGAGTTGGGTGCTCGGGTAAAAGCAATAACCGGACTCATCACACTTATTCGAAGTGAGATTGCGAACCACAAACCGGTCGTAGATATCTTGTGGACCGCATGGAGTGGCGATCCCAAGCACTCGCACGGTTGGCCGCAACGCCTACAGCAAGCCGCTCTCGCTCACAGTGCAAGCGCGCACCACGACCTTGATTCGATCATTGCTCTCTTTGATACAGCCACTCGATTCTCAGAGCGAACGAACGCGGGAATTGATAACTTCCTGAATCAACTGCGATATCAAAACTTGCCCGCTGAGCCGGTTTCTGCGCGGGGCCTGCGCGCCGATGCTGTGCAAGTAATGACCGTTCACCAGAGCAAGGGCCGCGAATGGGATCGCGTATGGGTGGTTGGGCTCGAGGAAGGGATCTGGCCAAATCTCGTATCCCGCGGGAGTTTGCTGCGTGCCGAGGAAATTGGTCCGGGACAAGGGGTCGCTGGCACAAACCCGGTTGCTCTCCTACGAGAGGAACGCAACCTGTTTTATGTTGCCAGTACCCGAGCCCGCAAACTATTAACACTGACCTGCATTGACCAAGGTAGTGAGGGTGGGGACCAGCCCAGTCGGTTTATTCGCGACGTTCTTGCCGGTGGAGTAACCCCACACACGGTGAGCGGATATCCAAAAAACCGTTCAAGTTGGTCGGGGCTTGCGGCGAGCCTGCGAACGACACTCGCAGATCCAATGGCAAGTCCTTCACTCAAATCCATCGCGGGAAATGTGCTCCACGAGATGGGGCCAAGTGTTGGACCGCCCACTTGGTGGGGATTAGCGCCCCTTACTGAATCGAGTCGTCCTGTCCGGCCGGCTCACTTACCTATTCGCATGTCAGGGAGTTCGCTGGACTCTCTGTTGCAATGCCCGTTGAAATGGTTCTTGGATCGAGAAGTGAATGCCAAGATTTCTCGCGGATCAGCAACGGCATTCGGAAGTATTGTCCATGCAATCGCCGAGTTTGTGGCCAAAGAGGAACTGGATCAAGATCAGGCCCACATTCGCGAATTGATCAATAATTCTTGGCACTCTTTAGCGTTTGAAGCGCAATGGCAGTCAGAAGCAGAATTGACCCAGGCGTATAAAGCGGCAGAGCTTTTCCTTGATTACCACAATCTTTCACCACGAGTTTTCAAAGAGGCTGAGGGCAGGTATCAAACGGAACTCACAGTCCTCACTCCCAGTGGCGGGCGCGAGGAGATTGAACTCAGTGGAATCTTGGATCGGGTTGAAATAGATTCTGATGGACGTCTTGTCGCTATTGACTTCAAAAATGTCGCGACCCAACCCACGAAAGCTGAAATCGCTGAGAATGGGCAATTGGGTATTTATCAATTGTTACTCCGCGACCAACAGAACCCAGATCTGAATATAGATACCCTGAATCAAGGCGAGACCCCCGTGGGTGCAGCACTCGTCCAATTGAAAGTTGATACCTCGAAACCAAAAGTTCAAGCGCAAGAGGCCATTGACTTTTCACAATCGCCTACGTGGATTGAAGTAAAACTTGGTGAGGCCGCCGAGATCATTCGCACTGAATCATTCACTCCAAAAGTAAATCCTTCCTGTCGTTACTGTTCCTACAAGAGTGTGTGTCCCACAACATCAACAGATGTTTTCAACCGTGGCGTGTTGGAGGAGGTGGAAACTTATGACAACTAATTCACACAATGAACTCAGTGACGTAGATCTTGAAAACATTCTTGGATTCGCCCTCTCGGAGCAGCAATTGAATGCGGTCAAAGCCCCTCGCGAACCAGCCGTGATGGTAGCCGGAGCTGGATCGGGGAAAACCACGTCCATGTCAGCGCGGATCGCCTTTCTCATCGGTAGCGGATACGTCACACCCGAACAGGTTCTGGGTCTTACCTTCACCACGAAGGCGACCGCTCAATTACTGGATTCGGCGCGTTCCCGAATTGCCGAACTGACGAGGTTATATCCCCAGAGTTTCGAGACAGAGGGTGGGGATCCCGTCATTTTGACCTACAACTCTTTCGCATCTGGAATTGTCAAAGAATTTGGGGCCCTCCTCGGGCGAGACTTCAGCGCCGATGTACTCACCGATGGCGCTCGGCAACAATTGGCCTATCGACTTGTGTGCAATACCCAACAAGATCTCAGCGGAATCTCGGTAGGTCCAGCAAAAATTACCTCTGATTTATTAGCCCTCGACAGTGAACTTAGCGAACTCGCGATTGATCCTACGACCGTGATCGAGTACGACCAGAAAGTAATTAGTTTCATTAACGGGCTCACTGGTTCAAATGAAACACTACGAAAGATCTCGCGAACATCTTCGAGAAGAATCGCCCTCTCGCACCTCGTACAGGATTGGCGGGCACTGAAAGATTCACGTGAGCTCATTGAATTCTCTGATCAAGTAAGGCTTGCCACCAAAATAGTTATTGCTTTCCCCCAAGTCGCAAAGGAAATTCGATCACGTTTTTCTATTGCGTTGCTCGATGAATACCAAGACACGTCAATTAGTCAGCGAATCCTTTTGGAAACCATATTCTCTGATGGCTTCCCAGTCACAGCGGTCGGGGATCCATGTCAAGCGATTTATGGTTGGCGCGGGGCCAGTGTTGAGAACATCAATAGTTTCCCCCAACAATTCCAGAATGTTGATAAACAAGATGCCCCCGTATATCCACTGTCGGCCAATCGACGTTCAGGCGTGCAAATTCTCGAATTGGCCAATCTGATCTCAGAGAATTTGCGGGCTGAACACCCAAAAGTTCAACGCTTGGATCCCACGCGTGATATTCAGGGTGAGGTCACACTGGCACTTTTTGACTTTGCAGACGAAGAACTGAACTGGATGGCTGATCAGATTGCAGCCCAACACAGTGCAATAGACGCAGCCGGACTCGATGAAGACATTGCTGTCCTGGCCGCAACCGGGAATCTATTGTTACGCATGCGCGAGGCCTTGCAGGAGCGTGGAGTCCCCGTGCAATTACATTCAGCGGCCGGTTTGCTTTCCCAACCCCTTGTCATGGATCTGCGGGCAATATTGGAAGTCATTCACGAGCCAACCGCTAATCCATCATTTGTCCGGTGGGCGAGTGGGGTTAAGTGGCGTATCGGTGCACGAGACTTAGCAGCTTTGGGTGCCCGAGCGGGTGAACTCGCCAAGTCACAAGGACGAGTCAATGCTGAAAATATTGAACAAGCACTTGAAGCGGCGGTTGAAGGCATTGACTTAGTAGATGTTGTTTCTCTCTCTGACGCACTCTTTGATCTTGGTGAGCTTGATCGCTACTCGACCGGTGCAATAGAACGATTTGGCGCAATGGCGCAGCAAATCCGGTCGTTGCGCTCCCACGCGGGGGAGCCGCTGCTGGAATTTATGGGTCGAGTTATTCGCAAGACGGGAATAGATATTCAGGCCCAACTCAATGAAAATGACGCAGTCGTGATCAATGAACTCGTCAATCTCGCAGCCGACTTCAACGACATAGAT
>JBIIOS010000041.1:0-14030 GCA_044336805.1 Candidatus Nanopelagicales bacterium | reverse complement strand
AGCGCTAATGGGTTACGTCTCACAAAGATTTGGGGTGCCTTTGTACGCTCGAGTTGACCTGCTCGAAGACTCAGACGGCAAACCGGTCGTCCTTGAACTCGAGCTCGTGGAACCATCCATGTTCTTTGCCACAGCTCCGCAATCAGCAGCTCGACTGGTCCATCAATTTAAGCAGTAGGTTTACATCCGCTATTGGGACCAGATTCATTTACATGTGAGCAGCCAATAGGATTCATTGATGCATTGGGGTCGCTAGCTCAATGGCAGAGCTGCGGACTTTTAATCCGTAGGTTCCCGGTTCGAGCCCGGGGCGACCCACTCAATATCCTGTTGAAGCAACAACAGGCCACCGGGTATCCATCTTTTCCTCGCCTGTAATGTTTTAATTCGTGACCACCGACACGCACTCGCGTCGCCCCGCGCTCCTCGCACTGTCGATTGGTGCAACCGGGGTCGTATTTGGAGACATCGGAACGAGTCCTCTTTACGCCCTCAAAGAGTCCGTTGCTCAAGGATCAGGTGCGGAAGCAGAATTGTTTGGAATTGTCTCGCTTATTTTCTGGGCGCTGATGGCGGTCGTTACCGTGAAGTATTTGATTTTTGTGATGCGAGCCAATAACCATGGCGAGGGTGGGATTTTGAGTTTGCTCGCCCTACTGCCCAAACAGGTGCGGCAATCTCCAAATGTTCGTGAGCGATGGCTCTTCGTGCTCATCTTGGTGGGCACCGCGCTGCTCTTCGGTGATGGTGTGCTTACTCCGGCAATCTCGGTGCTCTCGGCAACCGAGGGACTTGAGTTGGTGCGGCCAGGATTGGGGGCCTACGCCGTGCCCTTAGCGGTGGTTATCTTGGTTGCTTTGTTCTCCTTTCAGTTTCGCGGGACGCACGCAATAGGACTTGTTTTCGGGCCGATCATGGTGTTGTGGTTCCTAGTGATTGGTGGACTGGGCCTGTGGCATTCCCTGGCTGAGCCGAGCGTCTTCGCGGCCCTTTCGCCGCAATACGCTGCCGCCCTCTTTGCCGATAATGGCTGGCAGTCTCTTACATTGGCTGGGTCGGTGATCCTCGCGGTAACGGGAGCAGAAGCACTGTATGCCGACATGGGTCATTTCGGTGCTCGTCCGATCCGGCTTTCGTGGGCGGTTCTCGTCGGGCCATCACTAGTTCTTTGCTATTTGGGTCAAGCGGCACTCATTAAGTCAGATCCCGAGAACGCCACCAATCCGTTTTTTGCATTAGCCCCAGCCGGGTGGGCGCTGCCGCTAGTCCTGTTGGCTATCTTCGCCACGATCGTTGCGAGTCAAGCATTAATCACGGGTGTGTTTTCCCTCGCCCGCCAGGGCATCCAACTTGGGCTCCTTCCCCGCATGAGCATCCGTCACACTAACGCCAATCACGAGGGACAGATCTATGTTCCCGCAGTCAACTTCATCGTTGGATTCCTGTGCATTGCCTGCGTTCTGGCTTTCCGCTCCTCCTCAGCTCTGGCGCACGCGTATGTGCTCGCGATAGCAGGAACGATGTTCATCACTACCATCGCGTTCAACGCGGTAACCAAGATGGTCTGGCGCTGGCCCGCTTATCGCCGGTGGTCACTGACCATCGCATTCCTTATCGTTGACTCTTTCTTCCTGTTGGGCACCCTCTCGAACTTGCTCAGCGGTGGGTGGGTCCCTGTCGTCTTCGGTGCAGTCGCACTTGGCGTCATGCTTACGTGGTGGGGTGGAAACCGAGCCTTGAACTCTTATGTGTTCTCGCACGAAGGTAAGTGGGAGCCGATCGAGGAGGAGGTGAGACGCGGCAGCATCACCCGCACCCCTGGGATTGGTGTGTACCTTGCCGGGCCGATTGAAGATGTCCCCACCGCGTTGACGACTCAATTGCGTCTGTTGCACGTTATGCCGGCCGACATCATCATCGCGACGGTTGTTACCGACAGCGTCCCTTACTCCACCAAATCTCCAATGGTCCACGAGGTTATGGATCGTGTGCGGCGGGTGACCATTCACACGGGGTACATGGAGACCGCCAATATTTCGATGGTGCTCCGAGCGAGCATTCTTGGTAAATCGGAATCCGTGGCCACGTACTACCTGGCTGAGCGGCGGTTCGTGGCAACTAATGCCGGCACGTTACCCGCATGGGTCGAAAAAGCCTTTGCTTATCTTCATCGCAATAGCCAGCCGCCGGCGACTTTCTACGGCTTACCCCAGGAGCGCATCATCTCGATCGGCACCCGCATCGATCTTTAGGAGGTTCATTGATGCCACAGCTCGCAAAGCAATCTGAGATTGAGTCTTTCCTTGAGCTCAACGTGAATTGGTCTAGACAAGAAAGTGCGCTCACTTCGGAGTTCACTGCACCCAGTTTTCTCGCGGCCATTGATTTTGTAAATACGGTTGCGGTTATCGCCGAGGAGTTGGATCATCACCCTGATATTGATATTCGTTGGAACAAAGTGATGTTTGCGGTGAGTACACATTCTGCTAGTGGGATTACCGCCCTTGACTTTGAGTTAGCCACAGCGATTGATGAAGCAGCCGGCAGATTGTTGGAAGGTTGAGCGGTGGGTTCTAAGGCTTATGACCGATTGTGGGGGACAGCGCTGCGTACAACCACGAGCCTGCACCGTGCCGTTTATTCACTGAGTGGCGGAAAACTTGGTCGTCGCTTCCCCGGTGGTGCACAGGTTGTGTGGATTACAACCTTGGGTCGAAAAAGTGGTGAGTGGCGAAAAACCCCACTACTTGCCGTCCCCGATTTAGGTGGTTGGGGGATCGCCGGCTCTAATGCGGGTCAGGAAAAAATCCCCGGTTGGGTTTTCAATGTCAGAGCCCACAACAAGGGTCGCCTTGAGATAAACGGTGAAGTGAGTGAAGCAGAATTCACCGAGGTCCACGGCGAGGAAGCAGCGCGTATTTATGTGGCCCTAGGTGATACGTGGTCCTCATATCGCATGTATGAGCGGAATATAGAAAGAGATATTCCCGTATTTCGAGTGAGCAAAATCCAGCCGACCCAGTAACAAAAATGGGTCCGCCACACAAGCACTTGAGTGATATCGGCATGATGTGTCGGTGTCCTCCCCCCAACAAGTCAATTTGCTTAGCTGTGAAAACGTTTCGAAATCATTCGGGGAACGCCCTTTATTGAGTGATGTTTCCCTCGGCGTGAGTAAAGGCGAACGCATCGGTGTTGTCGGTCGCAATGGTGCTGGCAAGAGCACGCTTCTGCGAGTACTCGCGGGAGCAGAACCTGCCGATTCGGGTCGAGTGACCCGCGGGGCAAGTGTTGTAGTCGGTGAACTGGACCAGGTCGGGATTAGTGCTGAGAACGCCACGATTCGCAGTCACGTGCTGGGGAATCGTGATGAACACGAATGGGCGAGTGATGCAGCTGTTCGCGAGATCTTGACGGCGCTTCTGGGTGGTTTTGGTCCCGAACAACTTGATCGCAGGATTACTGATCTTTCCGGTGGGGAGCGGCGCCGCGCCTATTTGGCCGAGCAATTGATCCGTGAAGTTGACGTTCTATTTCTTGATGAGCCAACAAACCACCTCGACGTTGAAATTATTGCCTGGCTTGCGGCGCATCTAAAGAATCGTCCGAAAATTGCAATCGTCACCGTCACCCATGATCGCTGGTTCCTCGATGAAGTCTGTGACCACATGTGGGAAGTTGTCGGCGGGAAAGTTGAAGAGTATGAAGGTGGTTACTCCGCTTTCGTTCTTGCAAAAGCCGAACGCATGCGTCAGGAATCGGCGAGTGAAGCGCGCCGGCAGAATCTCATGCGCAAGGAGCTTGCATGGTTACGCCGCGGCCCACCCGCGCGAACCACCAAACCTCAGTTTCGCATTGACGCGGCGAATGAACTCATTGCAGCAGAGCCACCGCCACGCAACGCAGTCGAGTTGTTGGAGTTTGCTAGCGCTCGCTTAGGTAAAACTGTCTATGAACTCCATGACGCCAAAATAGGTTTTGAGACGAAAACACTCATTAATCACATCACGTGGAATATCGCCCCGGGTGGTCGTATTGGGATTTTGGGACCAAACGGTGCTGGCAAAACTTCCGTGTTGCGATCGATTCTCGGTGAAATCCCGCTTCTTGCTGGCAAACGTGTTGAGGGTGTCACTGTTAAGCCGGGGGTCTTGAGTCAACATTTGGCTGATTTGGATCTGAGTAAAACTGTTATTGACACGGTCTCTGACGTTGCTAATTACATTGAACTGGGCAAAGGAAAGCAAATGAGTGCCAGTCAAGTGTGTCAGCGTCTTGGATTTGATCATGACGGTCAGTTCACGCGAGTGGGTGAACTTTCGGGCGGAGAGCGTAGACGGTTGGAGCTGACTCGGATCTTGATGTCAGAACCCAATGTGTTGGTCCTTGACGAACCAACAAATGATTTTGACGTTGAAACGTTGGCTGCCTTGGAAGACCTGCTCGACGGTTTCCCAGGAACGCTTCTCATTATTTCCCATGATCGGTATTTCTTAGAACGGGTCTGCGACAACTTTGTTGCCGTGATCGGTGACCTCAACTTCACAGATCTTCCTGGCGGAATTGAACAGTATTTGGAACTTCGAAGGAAGATGCTGGCCGGGGCATCCGGCAAACCCACTTCAGGCAGTGCAGGTCAGGGCAAGGGCACCTCAAAGTTGACCCCTGCTAGAGAGCGGGAGCTTCGCAAATTGACCGACAAATATAAGCGCCAACTGGCAAAACTCGAGGCTTCGATTGGGTTGATCCACGACCAAATGCTCGAGTTTGCGAGTGACTTTGAACGCGTTGCCCAGCTCGATAAAGAGCTTCGGGACCTTAATGAGTCAAAAGAAACTATTGAGTTGCAGTGGCTTGAAGCCGCTGACGAACTTTCAGACGGGCAGAAATAATCCTTGGAGCGATAGACTGCTCCCATGAGCGCTGTCATTACGCCCCTACCTCAGCGTCAACTCGGACCATGGCAGGTCTCTGCAATTGGTCTTGGTGCAATGCCCCTTTCGTTTACTCACATGATCACACATCGAGAGCAAGCAATTGCCACTATCCATCGTGCGCTTGATTTGGGGATCACATTCATTGATTCAGCAAATATTTATGCGCCGACGTGGGACACCGTGGGCCACAATGAAGAGTTGATCGCGGAGGCTTTGTCCCTCTACACCGGGACGGCAAATACCGCGAATATCCTGGTCACGACAAAAGGTGGCATCACCCGTGGTGAAGGTGAGACCTGGACGCGTGATGGGAGCGCGTCAGGACTGAAAGCGGCTTGTGAGGCAAGCATGACGGCATTGGGCGTCACCGTCATTGACCTTTATCAGTTTCACCGACATGATCCACGCGAAACCTACGCCGATCAAATGCGGAGCATCCTGGCCTTGCGCGACCTCGGCTGGGTGCGTGAGGTGGGAATTTCAAACGCAACCCTGCCTGAGTTAGAGCTGGCCCTCGAAATTTTGGGCGGACCGGGCAGCGGTGGTGTTGTTTCGGTGCAAAACGAATTCTCACCACGTTACCGCGAAAATCGTGAGGTATTGGACCGATGCACCGAACTGGGAATCGCATTCCTGCCGTGGTCCCCACTTGGGGGATCAGACCATGCTAAAGATATTGACTCACAATTCAATGAGTTTGCGATCATCGCTGAAGAACACGACGCAACACCACAGGAAATCACCCTTGCTTGGCTATTGAAACTTTCGCCGGTTGTTATTCCCATCCCGGGCGCAACGAAGCCGGCAACCGTAGATTCAATTATTCGTTCATTAAGTATTGAACTCACAGATTCTCAATGTGAGCGTCTCAGTGCCACGGAGTCCATCGGGGAAAGTTTCTATCCCGATTCTGGACCAAGGAGCCCACTTAAGTGAATGCCCAGTCTGAAATAGCGAAAACAAAAATTCTTGTTATCGGAGCGGGTTTCGGCGGTCTTACCGCTGCAGTTAAATTGGCAAAGCAAGAAAATGTTCACGTGACCGTCATTGACCGTCACTCGTATCAATTGTTTGCTCCACTGCTTTATCAGGTGGCAACAGGTGGGCTGCCAGAAGACGACATTGCCTACCCTGTTCGTTCGGCCATTCCCGGTGTCGATTTCATTCGTGGTGATGTGGTGAAAGTTTCTTTGGAAGCCAACAATATTCGATTAGAAGATGGACGAGTCCTTTATTTTGATCAATTGGTTTTAGCTGTTGGCAGCGGCGGTACAACGTTTGGAATTCCTGGCGTGCAAGAAAACGCAATGCAGATGAAAGATTTGTATCAGGCGCGGGCCATCAGAAATAAATTACTACAAACGTATGAAGATGTTGAGACAGGTTTAAAGCCAAAAGAATCACTGCGTGTTGTTGTTGTCGGTGGGGGGCCCACGGGCGTTGAAATTGCTGGTGCTGTGGCAGAACTGCAGAAAAGCATGCACCGTGAGTTTCTTAAAGTTGCCAAACATGGTGCGGTGACTTTGGTCGAAGCTGGGCCCAGGCTCCTCCCTTCTTTCTCCGAGAAGTCTTCCGCACATGCGAAAAGTGAACTAGAAGAACTCGGCGTGAACGTGATTGTGGACAGTGCGGTTGACCGCATGTACCCCGGTGACGTTCACCTTAAGTCTGGTGAGGTCCTCCCCGCGGGAACCATCATTTGGGCGGCCGGGGTAGCGGCACCGGCAGAGTGGAATGTTTTAGGGAACACGGATCGATCTAATCGACTCATCGTCTCGGACACGCTTCGGTTGCAACCCAATGTTTGGGTGTTGGGAGACATGGCCCATGTCATCGGCACTGGCGACCTCCCGCTACCCATGGTCGCATCTGTTGCTATGCAGCAGGGACGTTATGTCGCTGCGAGTATCGAGAAAATACTCAAAGGCGAAGAGCCGCCACCTTTTAGTTACAAAGACAAGGGCCAGATGGCGACTATTGGTCGGCGCCGGGCCGTGGTTGAAATGCCAAATGGCATCAAGCTACACGGCACGATCGCTTGGTTCGCGTGGTTAGGTTTGCATGTGTTCTATCTTGCGGGAGGTCGAAACCGAGTTTCGGTAATGGCTGACTGGTTCTGGAATTACATCTTTTGGGGTGTTGGCCCCAAGAGACCCGTTATTGACTGACGGTGTTCTTAACATATTCGCTATAAGGAACGAAACACTGCGCTGTCCTGTCACCGCGGGACCAGCCGGCCGAATCTGGCCAAATTGCCCACCACGGGTAGTACTTCTTCAATGTGACATAAGGCTTGGCCGCATTCTCACAAATCCGTTTTGTTTGATTTTCCACGGTTCGCGCACCCGGGAATTTTTTGGTCGGAGTTGTTCCCAAGTTTTTTTCAAGAATCATGATCCAGTTTTTCTTGACGTTCGTGCACGGGTATGCGCTCGTTGTTCTATTCCCAGGAACGCCTGACGTACAAAAATTCAATTGGCTTGAAGGGGTTGCGGCAACGAATTCGGCCACGGGTGTTGACAGTTGCTTGTAGCTCTTTCCTTCCCGAAAGACGACATCACAGCGAACCCAACGCTGGCCCGCACCCCATTGAGCACGCGAGGGGAAAATTGAGACGTTTTGCAATCGAGTCGGCAGTTTCGGATCCACAATATTCACGAAAGCATTGATGCTGTCTATCGTGCAGGGTTGGGTTGCCTTGAGCCGGCTTGCTGCCGTGGCTTTCGCAGGGACCCCAAAATTCTCTGGCAATGTGCCCACCCAGTAGGTCTGCGCGGCATGTGGCGTGGCGCAGTCAACAGCTGGGGCACTCGCCGCTTGATCCTTTGTCCCACTGGACTTGTAGTCGAAGCAGTTACCGACCGCGACCGCCTCTGAGGCATGGGCACTGGGAAGGGGGGATGCAATGAGGGTTACTCCAGCGATCAGACCGATACCGGCTATGGCGGAGGTGTATCTGGGTAGGGCGAAAAGCATGGTTTCACACTACCTTCTGTGGCCAGAATCTCCCCAAAGGGTCAATTGAATGGGTGACCCAGATTGAGCAGGTGGGTTGCGCTCGCCTCGGGAACCCAGAAAGATATGCCGTATGCCCGTAATTAGTGTTGTGAGCCTTAAAGGTGGAGTTGGTAAAACATCGGTGACTTTAGGTCTAGCAGGGGCGGCAACGGCCCGCGGCCTAGCCTCACTCGTGATCGACCTTGACCCCCAGGGGAATGCAACTTCTATTTTGCGAGCCCACCCTTCCAAGACAACGGTCGCCAACGTCCTTGAGCACCCCACCCGTGCGGAAATTGAGGCAGCTCTTACCCCTTGTGATTGGGAGATTGGTCCCGGCGAAGTGGATGTACTGGTAAGTCACCCAAGCGTGATCCGATTCGACTCGTGGACCCACCCGGGAGCAGTGTTTAAACCAAAGTTGGCAAAAGCTTTACAGCAACTTGAAGGGTACGACCTTGTTCTCATTGACTGCCCACCCTCACTAGGCGCGCTCACCCGCGAGGCGTTGGCCGCTTCAGATCTTGCCCTCATCGTTACCACGCCTTCCTACTTTGGTACCCAGGGAGTCGAGAAGGCCGTTGCAGAGGTGGAAGAGATTCGCAAAGGTGTCAACCCGGGTCTCAAACTTGCTGGAATCGTGGTGAACCGTGTTCGCTCAGTTGCTGAGGAACACCAGTACCGCGTTGACGAGTTGGGAACTATTTATGGAAAGACAGCAATTTTCAAACCGTTCATACCCGAGCGCATTGCGATCACTCAAGCGGAGGGATTTGGTACACCCGTTTTTGAAGTGAAAACCCCCGGTGGTCGTGAAGTCGCTGGAATTTTTGATGGTTACCTGTCGACGTTATTGCGCAAGTGATTTATTGTCACCCATTCGGCGCTCTACAAAATAGGCGATCACTGCGGCTAGGACTCCAAGTCCTAAAACGAGGGCCCAGCCAACGATATCTCCGAGATCGGCACCCGGCGGTGGATCATCAGGACACATCCCGAGTCCACATTGCGGAATTATCGAGATCCCGATCACGAGAAGATCAACCAGAAGCCACATCAGTCCCCAGATAGTGATGAACAGGGTTAATGTTCGATGCCAATGGCGTTCGCCAAGCACTCCCGTATCACCAAGGTCAAATGGTCGGTTCCACATAAGCAGGACCGCGCAGCCGGCAACAGCCACGACGAAGGTGATGAAGGCCCACGTGTAAAGATGCAGGCCGAAAACTGCTGGACCGAATCCAGGGTCACCCGGTGTTGCAATGTGTAACAGAATCTGTCGGGCGCTCCCTGCTCCACCGACAAGCGCGGCCAAAATACTCAAGGCGTAATGGCGGGCCCGCATTCCCCAGAGGAGATTCATCGCGGGCCCAACAGCAAGCCCGATCATGGCCGAACGCTGAACAAGACACAGTGGGCACGGAAGTTCGCCCGCGCCAAACTGAAGGTGAAGTGAGCCTGCAAGTACGCCGAGGAGCGCAAAAAGGGCCGCAATGTTGATCAGTCTGGCCAGCGTAAGTGTCTGTTTATCTGACATGACGACTCCTCGTGAAAATCTTGGTTAAAAGTTCAGCGGGATTGGGTCGGTCATATGTAACCGCAAAATTATGAGTGTCCAGATCAGGGTGAGTACCGCCAACCCGGGCGTCCATTTCCATTTACGGGCAATCCCCGCAAAGACGATTAACCAGAGAACGAACATGGAGAGCATCACGGTTAAAGGTTAAGGGGAGGGGGGAGAAATGAGAAATAGGACACGTAAAAAATGCAGGTATTACACGGTTCCGTAAAGACGATCACCCGCGTCACCGAGTCCAGGAACGATGTAACCCTTTTCGTTGAGTCGTTCATCGAGTCCGGCAATGACGAGGGTTACGTTTTCTGCCCTGTCTCCGTATGCCTTCTCAAGCCGTGCCAAGCCTTCGGGTGCAGCGAGTAAACAAATTGCGGTGACATCTTTAGCTCCGCGCTCCAGCAGGATGTCAATTGCCGCAATGAGGGTTCCGCCGGTGGCTAGCATCGGGTCAAGGACAAAGACCTGGCGGTTGTGAATGTCGTCTGGCAGTCGATCCGCATAGATCGATGCGGTCAAGGACTCCTCATCGCGGACAAGCCCCAGGAACCCAACTTCAGCGGTTGGCATCAGGCGCACCATTCCATTTAGCATTCCCAGCCCGGCCCGCAAAATGGGTACGACCAGTGGCAAGGGCTCTGACATCTCCTGACCTGTGGCGGGGCTAACGGGCGTTGTGATTGCGACATCGGCAACCTCGAGCCCGCGCGTTGCTTCATAGGCCAGCAGGGTGACCAGTTCCTCGGTCAGGAGGCGAAATGTGGCCGATGAAGTCTGTTCACGTCGCAGCCGCGACATCTTGTGGGCAACGAGTGGATGGTCAATTACCAGAGTATGCATGCCGGCAAGACTAGTGCAATGTCGCCACTCACCAGCGAATAATGGATAGAGGTCGCGTTCACCGCGGGCCTCATGTCACTATTAAGACATGGCAACAGAACAGGTACGTATCGAAGACCTTGATTACAGTGCCATTTTGTGGCGGGAAGAGGGGATCTGGAATGCAATTAAGGTACCCGCCCGTCAGGCAATCGTGCTTGATGACCTGTTGGATCTATGTCGGCAGTACCCCGGTGAAGGCGGCGTTTACGCGGTAGTTGGGGTATCGGGTGAGTTCTTTATTTTGTTGCGGAGCGATCCTCGAAAGACGGAAGCGCTCATCAGTGACGGTATTGCGTTGCTGGACTGGGATATCGCTGAAGATGCGGCTGACCTAATCGATCTTCAGTGGCAGGAAGATGATCTCGAAGATTATGAAGCTATTGGGGACCTCAATATTTTGGCTAACTTTGGCCTGAAGGCAGAAGATTTATCGATGATCTGCGAAAACCCTGACCTCGAGCCAGATCAACAAATCTCGGAGGTCTTCAAGCGCATTGGCGCCGAGCTTGCATGGAAGAAGATCATTAACAAGTGAACGAAGCGTTTATGCGCGAAGCCTTGGAGCAAGCAAAGCTCGCAGGTACGCGAGGGGACATCCCTATCGGCGCAGTGATTGTTTCCGACAAGGGTGAAGTGATTGCGCGGGCTGGAAATTCCCGCGAGCAGCTCAAAGATCCGACCGCGCATGCAGAGATTCTGGCGTTGCGTGAAGCAGGAGCGAAATTGAATGACTGGAGAATTCTCAACTCAACAATGTATGTGACCCTGGAACCATGTCCGATGTGTGCCGGGGCGATCACCATGTCACGAATACCGCGGCTGGTGATCGGTGCTTGGAATGAGGAATACGGAGCCGTTGGATCTCGGTGGGACCTGGTTCGCGACCCACGGATGAATCATCAGGTCGAAGTAATTCCGGGTGTTCTTGAGAGTGAATCATCCCAATTACTAAAAGAATTTTTGCGCGAAAAACGCTAAACTGAACGCAATGTCAACACGTGGAATCAACCGACCAAAGACCAGGCCTGCCCAGCGTCCGCTCTGGCTAACGGTGCTGCTCATTCTGGTCGCAATGCTGGTTCTTTTCGGTATTGGATTTGGGATTGCCACGCTACTTAAGGGTTCTGGTGGAACAGATAGTGCTGATGCAAGCGCGTCACCCAGTAGTCCGTCATCCGTTCCCGGCTGCACCACCATCATGGTTACTCCGGCTGAGGTGTTACCGCGCGCTTCCCGAGTAAGCGTCAATGTTTATAACTCAACCAAGCGGGTTGGCCTTGCGGGAGATTTATCCAAGATTCTGAGTGCTCGCGGTTTCCCAATAGCTAACGTTGCGAACGATCCACTCGGTGTAGTGATTGAAGGACAGGGAGAGATTCGTTACGGTCCTAAGGGCGAAGCAAATGCCGAACTCATGTCGTACCACTTCCCTGGGGCAACCTTGGTGAATGACGGTCGTGCCGGAAAACGGATTGACGTTGTTCTCGGCACCCAATTTGTCGACCTAGCCAACGACGCCGAGGTAGTTGCTCAACTTGCGCAACCATCAGCGAGTGCTTCACCCGCTGGGTGCCCAATCCCAGATGTCCTCCCGAGTGAGTCAGTGAGTGAATCCGCGGGTGTTTCAGAATCACCGAGTCAGGGTTAGCCCGCACTCAAAGAATGTAAATGTAGATGTGGCGGTGGCGGTGGGAGCCGTCAGCAGCTTGCGCTGCTTCCTCCCAAATCCCTCGAAAATTTGTGGCGGTGGCGGTGGGATTTGAACCCACGGTGAGGTTGCCCCCACACGCGCTTTCGAGGCGCGCTCCTTTGGCCGCTCGGACACGCCACCGCGGAGAACTGTACAAATGCCCGGCTTGGCGGATTCTTTCGCCCTTCATCTGACCTTAGGGCTGAAGGCAGACCCGGTCTACTAGGTCGGTTCTCTTCCGAGCGAATCAAATGCGGCGGGATCATCAGGGCTGAGCCTAATCAACCAGGAGCCATAAGGATCCCCATTGATTCTCTCTGGATTTTCGGTCAATCCTGTATTTGTTGCCGTGACGGTACCCTTAAAGGGTAAGTAGATTTCAGTCACAGTTTTCGTTGACTCCACGAGGCCACAGGGAGCACCAGGAGCACAGGTGGAACCAACCTGTGGAAATTCCAAGAAAACAATGTCACCCAGTGCTTCTTGGGCGAAGTTGGATAGCCCAAATTCCACTGTCCCGTCAGCTAGCTTCTTTGCCCACACGTGTTCGGCGGTGTATCGGTAATCAATCCCTGCTGGTGCGCCGGACTCCATGAGGACCTCCAATGGAGTGGGGGCATCCTGGACAGCGGTCCCCTTCAACTGTGTTGAAGTGGAGGCATCTGATGAATCTGCTGCCTCGGGCGTATCCGAATCACATGCTGCAAGACTGCTGGCAATTACCGCTGCTGACACAAGTGCGGTCACTCGACGAGATGATGGCTTCACAACTTGTACCCCTGATCCCCTGTAGTGGCGATCTACAGCGTAACTCACAGCCAATTACGCCCGGACCACAGACCTGTTGAAAATGCAATACCGAGGTTTACCCAGTAGGGCTACACTCACAACCCGTGGGGCAGGTCAGGCTCGCGGCATTCCTACGAAGGAGGAACACATGTTTGTCATCTCCGTTCTGTATCCGCTAACCCCGGGTACGACATTTAATCTGGACTACTACTTGAATTCGCATGTCCCACTCGTCAAGCGGCTGTTCGAGCCGATGGGCCAACGCGAAGCCCGCGTATTCAAAGGCGTCTCCAATGGTGGTGAAGGCACACCCACATTTGGAGTCATCGCGGAGATCTTCTTCGACGACATGGAAAGCCTGATGGCTGCGCTATCCGCTCATGGAGCAGAGACACAAGCCGATATACCCAACTTCACGGATTCAATTCCGGTGATTCAGATTAGCGAAATGCTCAGCTCATAGACCCAGCGCCGTAAGGTGAGGCTGTGAGCCACCGACTGTTGACTTTGACGTGGGTATGGCTACCTATTTCTTTCTTTTTATTGGGCTGCGCGTGGGCAGTGGCTTCTCCGGTTGCATCGGCTCCCGACGACGATTACCACTTAGCTTCTATTTGGTGCGCCCAAGGCGACCGGGATCAGGTATGCCAGGACACGGGCCTAGAACCGCAGAAATTTATTGTTGCCGCGGGCGCCGTGAATTCCGCATTTTGTTTTGCGACCAAACCTAATGTGACCGGTGACTGCACGGCGAGTGAATTGAATTCCACGGAAATGATCTTGACCGATCGAGTGAACAACATTCAACAGTTGTATCCGGGTGGTTACTACCGCGTCATGTCTGTTTTTGTGGGAAGTGACGTAGAGAAATCTGTTTATCTCATGCGGCTGTTTAGCGTGCTCGTCGTGTCGGCGCTGATGGCCGCGTTGATTCGTTTTGTTCCTAGTGGAATCCGACAAGCGACATTGGTGGCAATCGCCGTGACGTTTATTCCACTCGGGATGTTCTTGGTGGCATCCACTAATCCCAGTGGCTGGGCAATCGCGGGGACTCTTTATTTCTTTGCGTTTGGATTGGCGTTGCTGTATCGAAGTTCATGGCGGAACCCGGGCACATGGGTGATCGCGGCGGCCATGTGTGTCAGCGCGATTATGGCAATGT
>JBIIOS010000181.1:0-3590 GCA_044336805.1 Candidatus Nanopelagicales bacterium | reverse complement strand
CGCGGCGCCGATAATTCCTGCCCAGTTCTTTATGCTGCGCACTGCGATCGGGATCATCTCGTTGATGACAACGACGAGCAGCGCACCTGCAGCGATCGACTGAATGATCGCTTGCATTGAATCTGATGCTCCAGACATTACGGTGAAGCCGATTGCTGCGAAGACGGCTCCCAGAACAACGATCGCGACGAACCGAAGAAGAATCTTGCCCATGACAAGGCCGCCGGCAAGAAGCGCGGCAGCGATACCGATTGCTTCGGGGATTGCAGAGATAAAGATAGAGCCGACGAGTGCGGCGGAAACACCGACGGTTGCGGTGTGAAGGGTGAGGCCGACCGCGAGGGATTCAGGGACACCATCAATGACCATACCGATTGTGAGGTTGCGGGCCTCTTTCTTAGAAGCGCCGTGCGTTACTTCGACGTGCCCCGCAGAACTCGGTGCACTTTCGGTGGCTTCGATTGCTTCAGCCGAATGCTCAACCTCGCCCTTGCGTTCAAGGAGTGCGATAACGCCGAAGTAGATGAGGCAGCCAATTCCGATACCCAGGGCCGTTGGGCCTGCTCCCGCTTCATCGTAGGAAACGGCAACCAGATCAATTGCAACAGCTGAGATAACGGCGCCGGCACCGAAGGCCATCAGCCCACCAACGATTACGGGGCGTTTAAGTGTCGGGAACCACCACACCAGTAGGGCTCCGACCACAAGGGCAGATTGAGCGATGGCACCGAAGAGAGCTGCTTCCCACATGAAGTGGAACCTACACCCTTCATTCCCTGAATCAAAGACAGTTCGGCAGCCTAGGTTCCCCGAAAACAAATATGCAGTCCCCGAACTCTTTAGGGAATTCGCGGGACTGCATAGATGTTGTGGCCAGTCTGGGTATTAACTCACCCAGAAGAACCGACTGTTGACCGTTGGTGCGTAACGCGCATCATTGGAGGGAACCGTTGGCAAACCGCTCACCGATGGGAAGGTGTTCAGGTAGTCGAAGAGGGTCTGCTCATAGGAGATTCCGAAGTTCACCTTCAGAGGGGCGCTTTCAAATACTGCGTAGTTGTCGCCACCTGATGCGGTGAACGAGTTCGTGACAACGTCGACCACTGGTGCCGTTGCAACGGGAACACCGTTTTGCACTATTGCTGTTCCGTCATCCAAGATGATCGAACGAACGCGCGTTCCTTCGGTTGTGATCGTGCCAGCGGTGGCATTACCTACCGGAGTGGAAGTAACCTGCGCTGTTCCACTTCGTGAACAGGTGACCTTCATGCCTGCGGTCTGCAAGAACTGGCCTCCACCTGATGTGCCGATCGAGCAGGAGCGCTCGAAGATGCTCTTCAGTTGGCTCGCCGTGAGATCCTGCACAACCGTTAGACGGTTGTCGAATGGAAGCAGGCTGAATGTCATTGCACGCGAGATGGGACCTGCAATGCCGGTTTCTGGCAGTGAGTTGATGCGAATGCCACCACCGTTGGTTGCAGCCACCACGCGATTAGTTGCTGAGTTCGCAGGTAGGCCAGCAGCCGCTGCGCGCTGATTGTAGGAGTTCATGAATGAATCAGCTACCAAGTTCCCACCATTGGTTTCAACAGTGCGAACACCCGCGGTGGTAGCACTACCGCGCTGAGTGTTGAACACAATCTGCGAGGAGGCGAAAGGCACTGCTTGGCCGGCGAGACATCCGGTCTGAAGTGGAGTTTGGACATCTTTAACGATCTGAGCATTCGGGACAACCGCGTCGGTCACACCCAAAGCTGCAGATGCGTCACTTTTGATGACAACTCGGCGAGGGAATGACGTTTTCTGGTTGTAGGTGACAACCTTCCCGGCCTTATCGAAGGTGACGTCAAGTCGACCTAGGTATTGGTAGTTACCTGCGGTGGTGACCATCGGGACGTCTACGTTGTTCCGTGCTGTCACCATCGTTGGATATTTTCCAACAGGTGCATTTGCTCCTGGCAGAAGCTGCACACCGTTCGGAATGTCTGGGTTGGCCAGGAGGTCATCTCCGCCACCAGCAACTGCAATGTCAACTCCACGAAGCCGTTGGATCAACGCGGTGTCGATCGAAATGCTTTGCATATGGCTGACCAAAATAATTCGGTTGATGCGCTGCTTCTCAAAAGCATTGATCTGCTTTTGCAACTGAGCCGCTAACGCATCAAGGTCTGAGGAGGAAATGACCTGAACGGGAAGCGGAGAAGAAATGGACTGCAGGGTCGGTGTGATTGCCGAAATAATTCCGAACTTGTTACCCGTTTGGGGATCCGTGAAAATTGCACTCGAGCCGACAACTTTTTGATTCGTAACGGAAGTAGTGTCGATGACACCACCCTTGGCGAGAAGGGGACTCAAAGCAGTCGATGGAGCGAAATTCAGGTTGCCTGAGATGAATGGTTGGTCTACTACACCTGCAGGCGAGCGGTACGCCTTGATGTAACGGGCAAGGAAAGCGGGGCCGTAGTCGAACTCGTGGTTACCCAGAGCGTGAACGTCGTAGCCCATCTTCTGCTGCGCGATTGCATCCCACACGGGAGCGGACGATGTTGGGTTTGATGGCTCTGAACAAATCAGAATGTTTGAGGCTAAGAATGAATCGCCCGCATACGTTGCGAAAACGCTGTTTCCGCGAATCGCCTTCGCTCTTGCGCGCTCCCGATCCAAAACGGTCTTGAATGCCGCGGCGCTACCGGTTCCAAGTGCTGTGCCATTCACAGTCACAGTCTGGGGAAGGAGTGCGGACTCCCCGTCATTGTTATGCAGAAGCGTTAAGGTCACGTTCCCTTCGGCTGCCGAGGCGGTATTGACGATGGCACTTGAAGCGATAAGAGCTCCTGCCGACATTGCCACAACGGCAGCTATCGAAATTCGATTGACCTTCACGAACACTCCTTAGGGAACAGTGGATTTAATTTAGGTGAAACTTATTGGTCATCCGTAAATAGAAGAGTTGTCTTCGGTGTACAAATAGTGAACATTCAAATAATCGCAGGTGCTCTCGCTTGGGCCTCACCACATTGCACTTATCACCCGAGCACGATTAAACCGGCCAGCCGCTTTGTCAACCCTGCCCTGTCGCTCGCTCGCGTTCTCAGGCGGCGGTGCTGGCCCAGGGTTTGATCTTCTTCAGCACCGGCGCGAGTTCACGTTGCGCAACCTCAATCTCGTATGCAGTCTGGGCGCGAAGCCAGTAACCATTGGAAAGACCAAAGAAGCGACACAGTCTCAAGTCAGTATCAGCTGTAATCGCGCGCTTCCCATTAACGATGTCACCGATGCGCTGCGCAGGAACATCAATTTCCTTTGCTAAGCGATAGCGTGATAAGCCCATCGGTGCCATAAATTTTTCCCATAGCAACTCCCCCGGAGTTACCGGATCAAGTACACGTGCCATCTCCTGCTCCTTAGTGCACTTGGCCAACTAATATGAGGCCTCAATAGCAACGCCTGTTACCCTGTCCCACACTTAGTCCTTGGGGGATTTGATTATGGCTCGTAATGCACCAGTTCAAGCGCGAAGCATTGCTTCGATGAATCGCATGCTCGACGCAGGTGAGCAGCTTTTCTATGAAGGCGGAAGCGCTGCCGTC
>JBIIOS010000180.1:0-3602 GCA_044336805.1 Candidatus Nanopelagicales bacterium | reverse complement strand
ATCCAAGGATCGTGTGATACGGGTCAGGCGGGTTCCAAAGCAAAACACATCAACTTTGGCATTTGCGCGCCGTGCACAATAAGCGAACTGCAGGAGGTTTCGAGAGTAGTCGGCCATCGAGCCTGAAACATCAAGGATCAGCACTAGTGGACGCAACTTGTTCTTTCGCTTTTTATAAGCCAGGTCGCGGGGCTCGCCAAGTTTGCGCATGCTCTCGCGCACCATGCGTCGAAGGTCAAGGCGGGCGGCCTTTCGACTGCGGGTCATCCGGTGAGTCCTGCGCACGGGTGGCGTAACGCGCATGCGAGAGATGATTTTTCGCACCTGACGAATTTCGTCTTCGGAACACTCGGAAAAAGCTTTGAAACGATAAACATCGGAGGTGCTCGCTAAGTAACCGAGTTTGATTTCATCGGGGCTGATATCTCCGGGAATACCTTCTTCAGTATTCGGAATCTCGAGGGTAGCACCGGCGTTAGATGATGACCTTAGGGTGAGTTTACGGGCGTCAGTATTTGCTTCTTCGATGTTGAGAAAAAATAGCCTAAATACTGCGTTGTAGATGGGAACTTGATCTTGACGCCGCAGCATCGTGGCTCTACCAGCCCAGTAGACGTCCATTAAATCACTGACGTCGAGTTCGGAAACTCCTGAGCAGAAAGTCAATATGTCGTCGGAACCAATTGATATTCCTGCGTGCCTGAGTGTTTGACCGAACTCCACGAGAAGCTCGTCGAACCCGCTAAGAGATGACATCCTGAATACTTCGAGAGGCAAATTCCAAATCATCGCGATCCTTGACGACAGCACCGAGGGTGTCAATTGCAACCTCAGCGCTCAGAGTTTTTGCACCTAGCGCACTGACGCTTTCCGCCCAGTCAATAGTTTCTGCAACGCCGGGAAGTTTCTCGAGATCCATTGCGCGAAGTCGGTTGACAGCATGGACGACCTGATTTGCTAGGGCCGGTCCGATCTCGGGGAGGCGTGATTTGACAATCTCGATTTCGCGTTCGGTTTCGGGGAAGCCGATCCAGGTGTATAGGCATCGGCGTTTGAGGGCGTCGTGAAGTTCCCGAGTTCGGTTTGAGGTAAGGATGACGATAGGTCGGGATTGCGCCTGGATCGTTCCCACCTCGGGAATGGTGACTTGGAAATCACCCAGCAGTTCAAGTAGGAATGCTTCAAATTCGTCGTCGGCTCGGTCGATTTCATCAATCAGGAGAACACATTGGTCCCCAGAGCGAACGGCCTTGAGTAGCGGTCGCTCGAGGAGGAACCGCGGACCGAAAAGTTGCTCGTCAGAAGCATCGTCTGTGGCCAAGGAACGCACGAAGAGCATTTGGCGGGCGTAGTCCCACTCATAGAGGGCTTGGTGCATGTCGATGCCCTCGTAGCACTGCAGTCGGATTAACTCTCGGCCCAGCATCGCGGAAACAGTGCGGGCGAGTTCCGTCTTGCCAACGCCGACCTCACCCTCAAGGAGCAAAGGTTTACCGAGTTTGAGTGAAAGTAGTAGTGATGTCGCCAAACCACGATCGGCGATGTAACCACGTTCTGCCAGATCGCTGGTGAGCTGTGAAACGGTAAGTTCTTCGAACGCCATCTAAATTAGTCCACTTGGCCGAGAACGAGGTCACCCAGAGAGGATGAACCGAGCTTGCCCTCTCTTGCGAGCTTGTTCTTCCATGCGGTTGCCATGTCTACGCCTTCTTCGGCGAAGCCGTCATATGAAACGTCTTTCATATTCCGGCATACCTTGTTCGGCGTGCATTCCTCATCCATCTCAGTCATGGCTCCAGGGGTTCCCTGCCATACGGTACGAAGTACCTCAGCTGCTTTTTCACTTTCGACCGACATGGGCTACCCCCTGAGTTTGTGATTTAGGCAAGGATACCAGCAGATTGAGACCCCCGCAGTCGGGTCGACAATTGGCTTGCCATGCAAATTGCCCTCTAGAACTGCAAACCTGACGTAGTTAGGTGATTCCTTGGGTCGAAGAGTCTCAGAGCGTAGAGTTATCACATGCTGAGCGTTGCGGAATACCTGGACCTAGTTCTTGACAGTGTCAGCGAACTTCCCCCAATGGAATTGCCCATCTCAGATGCAAATGGGTGCGTTTTGGCCCAAGATATTTATGCGCGCTGGCCACTTCCTTCATTTGATAACTCGTCAATGGACGGCTACGCGGTTATCGCTTCTGATTTGGTGGGTGCCAGTGAGAATGCTCCCATCACGCTGCCGGTCATTGACGACATCCCTGCTGGGTTCAAGTCGCTGGAAACTGTGCGAAGCGGTCAGGCAATTCGAATAATGACTGGCGCCCCAATGCCGGCGGGTGCGGACAGCGTGATTCCGGTTGAGAGCACAGATGGTGGCAGCGAGCTCGTCCAGATTCATGCGTCAATTGAGGTGGGAAGTTGTATTCGCAATGAAGGCGAAGACGTGCAGGCAGGTGACCTGGTGCTCACAAAGGGGACGTTCATCGGTCCCCGTCAGATTGCCTTGATCGCGGCGGTGGGGCACGGCGTCATTTCAGTGATTCCGAAACCACGCGTTGCGGTCGTTGCGACAGGCAGTGAACTTGTTGAACCAGGAACTGACCTGAAGTTCGGTTTGATTTCTGATTCAAATAGTTTCCTCATTACCGCAATTGCTAATGACAGTGGAGCTGTTGCCTACCGACTCCCACCCGCAAAAGATGACGAGGACACACTGGTTGAGATCCTGGAGGATCAAGTGCACCGAGCTGACCTCATCATCACAACTGGGGGAGTGAGCATGGGCGCCTACGATCCAGTTAAATCTGCATTCCTGAAATTGGGGACGGCGCAGTTTCACAAAGTTGCCATGCAACCAGGTATGCCACAAGGTTTCGGCAGTGTGGGTGATCCCGCAATCCCGATCATCACGCTTCCAGGAAATCCGGTGAGCGCCTATGTTTCGTTCGAGGTATTCATTCGCCCGGCAATTCGCAAGATGCGCGGCTTGAAGCAATTGCAGCGCCCGCAGCGGTCTGCAGTGGTGCAGGGCCAATTGCGCTCACCAATGAATAAGGTGCAGTTTGCTCGAGGTCGTTTTATGGCCGATGGGCAGGTTGAGCTTGTGGGTGCGGGGCAAGGATCACACGTGCTTGGTGGGCTAGCCCAAGCTGATGCCCTCATTGTGATTCCGGTGGGTGTTGAGAGTATTGCTAGCGGAGAGCAAGTTCAGGTGATTGACGTGAGGGGTGATTTAACGTGAGCACATTCCCGCATCTCAATGATCAAGGCAATGCCCACATGGTGGACGTGACCGCGAAAAGCGTTACCGAAAGATCAGCCACTGCCCGCTCGAGGGTTTCTTTGAGTGATGAAGTGATCACTCGTCTACATGCGGGCGATGTGCCGAAAGGTGACGCACTTGCCGTGGCGCGCATTGCCGCGATCTCCGCAACTAAAAAAACGAGTGAGTTGATTCCTCTGTGCCACCCGCTTGCAATTCACGGGGTCGATGTCAATTTAGTGCTTGATGCTACGGGCGCTGAGATCACCGTGACGGTCAAGACCGCTGATCGAACGGGAGTCGAAATGGAAGCGCTCACCGCTGCATCCGTTGGGGCCTTA
>JBIIOS010000179.1:0-3620 GCA_044336805.1 Candidatus Nanopelagicales bacterium | reverse complement strand
CGTGTACACCGATGCGCGACTCGGCTGGCACGCCACCGACATGATGTGGTGATTCGTGAACTCGAAGCCGTTGCGACGCAACCGGGTCTGGGTGGGAAGGTTCGCCAAACGCCAGGCCTTAAGTGCTTCAGATTCATAAACGGGAGCATGACGCTGCTCATCCATCATGACAATCAAAAAATTGGGGCGGCGTTTGAGCCGGCCTCTCGGCTTAAATGGTTGACGCGGCGCACTTCGTGTAGTCGCCGACGCTCCATTGGATCCAGCGACAGCTGCCACTCCCGCAACTCCAGCCACACCTGCCGCCTGCAGCAAACGGCGCCGACTTAGGCCAGAATTTTCCATTTTCTCGGTCATTGTGAACCTTCCCTAGTTGCTGAAATAGATGTGGCCAATGGCGACGTTGTATGTCACCGTGTAATCGAAATAAAAAGAGTTGCCAGTATTGATTGTTCCGACTCCTGCGGGAATTACTCGCACATAGTTTCGAGATGCCTCGTTCCCACTGACAAACCTGTGGGCGACAAAAGCACTACCCGCTGCCGCAAATTCAACACGAGTTCCCGCTTTTAACAATCCATTGGCACTTTGCGGTAAGCGTTTAAAGATAAGACCCTTCACCCGCATTTTGGTGAATCCAGAATCAAACCACGTATCACCACACCACTCTGGCGCTTTACCAATACGCCAACATCCCTGCGCGGAGTGATCGTCCCAGAGCAGCGCACCATTCACGTTTTTGCCTACAAAGGGAAGACCAAAATCCATTTCCGTCCTGGCAGGTGCCTCGGCTCCAAGCACAAGCGAACCCAAACGGCCTACGCCCCCTATTTTCCGCTCGAAGTGGACGCTCCACCGTAATCCCAAACTTCCTGGAAGTGCTACTAGTGGATTTGTCAGATCACCTTTACCCATCCCAATTCCCAAAATTCCATACACATTGCGCGCCGTCCATAATCCGATGTACGGATTTGATGTGTTGACATATTGAAAAGGAACAGCGATCGTCGTGCTCACTCCACTAAATGTCATGGGTGCTCGACCAATAGCGCCCTTAAAACTTTGACCGGCGCCTATCGTGGTGATGTTCGTAGAACTGAGTTTCACTGAAGTTGGCTTTGTTCCCCACGCGCCAGGAAACACCCGAAGGCCAACCGAGCCAGTATCAAGCATCACTGCAAATGGCGCGGAGTTTCCTACCCGAATTTCCACGATTCCACTTTGCCCATTGGTTCCCGGGGTATCAATCGTTCGAATGGGGACTTTCACTTTGACGGGAGCGGACACCGCGCGCGAGGGAGAATTGTCGAGATCTGAATCCGCAGCGAAAGTGGCGCCCACCTGCGACCCCAGCAATGCGCAACTGATCAGACCAATGATCAAAGCACGAATTTTCAAGTTTTCACCCTGCCCCAAAATCATTCAACGATGAACCTAAATCCTTTTCGCACTACCGTTCAGATAGTTCGAAATGAACTGCTCATCCACATAGTAGATGGGCGTAACCCTTATAACGTTGAGAAACACAGATTTAGCTCACAGTTGCCAGATCAGAGGGCGTCCATATCAATAAAGAGACCTAATTCATTGACAGTCGGCTTAAGGATTCAGCCTGGAAAGTTAATTGTGAACGCATTAATTAATTCTGTTTCGCTCTCGCTCGGCACACAGTTCTCGGGGACGTTGAGGGCATAGTCAAGACTCATACACCTAATTACAAGACTCATACACCCAATTAATAGGCCGACCACAGGCCCCATCGCGGCGGTTAAACCGCTACGCGGCTATGAATCTGAAGCCAGATCCATGTTTGGATCGTTCATCGGCGGTATGGTCTTGCGTTTTTCGGGCGGCAGCGATACCTATATATAGGTAGGGGTACGCGAATCAGCCCTGGAATCGGGTGCGAGATTCAGGCAGAGGACGGAAAACTGTCAATTTTGAGGTGGGCAACCAATTTTCAGTGAAACAGATCATCGTTTAGTGACCAGAATACGCGGGTGATTACATGCGAGCGAGACGAATTGGGGATGCGAATTCCCTTGAAGGTGCTTTGATGACGACAGATTCGGAGGACTTATCAGAGGGTGAGAGCGTGAGCGAGGTAGCAAGTTTTAGTGGTCGGGTCCTACTCGTTGAGGACGAGGATTTCACTCGTACCCTGGTAGCTGACGGCCTGAACCTGTTGGGGGTTGAGACCCTGTCGGTGAATTCGAGCGCTGCCGCCATGGAGGCTTTGAAGACCTTTGATCCCAACGTGGTGATCTGCGACCTGAACTTGGGCGCGGGACCCAGCGGCGCCGCATTGCTCGAGCGCCTCGCCGAGGAGCAGCCCTGGCTCGGGCTCATTGCGCTCACCTCGCAGGCCTCCCCCGAACTGGCCATTCACGACGGGCGCTCATTGCCGGAGACAGCCGTTTATGTAGTGAAGTCGCAACTGAACTCGGTCGCCGACCTGCTTCCCCTTGCCGCTGCCTCGATCGAGAATCTCACCTCTCCCACACCCGAGATTCGATGTGACCAGATTATGATCAACCGAAGTCAAGGAGAGATACTGCGTCTCATGTCAGAGGGCTACTCAAACTTGGGGATCGCCGAGGAGCGGGGAGTGAGCGTGCACGCCGCAGAAAGTCAAGTCAAACGACTCTTTCAAGCATTGGGCATTGAGAAGGACCATAAGTTGAATCAGCGCGTCATAGCAGTGCGGCTATGGCAGCAAGGGAAAGTTTTTGTCCAGTAAAACTCTTGATGGGCAACGGCTCAGTTCCTCCCTGAACCGATCCTTCACCAAGAGCAACTGGCGCGAATTGCTCTTTGGCGCATGGTGTGTCTCTCCATATGTTTGGGTGCTGCAGACACTGTTCGGCATTCCAATTCTCGCGTTGCGTCTGCGTGGCGTAATCGGATTGAGTGGCTTCGATCTGTTCATGACGTTGATCCTTGGACCACTTCTATCGGGTCTCGTCCTGTGGCTCGCGAGCATTACAATTCTTCGGAATCGCTTTCGCGCGACACAGTATCCGGTCATTGTCATCGGCATCTGGCTCCTCGCCGCATGCTTCCGCGGTCTTAGCGCCGCCACCTACCTACACCTTCACCAGATCGAGATGAATCTGAGCGCTGGTCAACTGGCATCCGGTGTTGTGTTCCACTTTGGTTGGACCATACTGCTCACCTACATCATCGCCTCCTCAAATTTTTACCGCTTAAGATCACTCGATGTCGACACCGTGTTAGAAGCAACCCGGAGCTTTGAGACCCGACTTTCATTGGTCGTTCGTCAGGAATCCGCAATGCTCAACAGGATCATCCGAGACTGGCTCATTCCAGAACTCAATTCACTGCGCCAGGCCATCTCAGACCTTCGAGCAGGCTTCTCGAGATCGCACTGGAATCAGGTTTCCGAACGCACCGGTGGGGTCATGATCGACCAAGTGCGCAGCGCCAGTCGCGATGTAATCGACGACAACGAGGACACATTGGATGTCGAATCTCGCAATAAAGAATCTGCTAATCATTTTGCGAGCTTTTTGACCGATCTGAAATCCATGGAACTCTCCGTCTGGCTGACTACTGCCCTGTATGCAGGATTTGGGGCTCTGATGGCAGTTCCACGAATT
>JBIIOS010000040.1:0-14399 GCA_044336805.1 Candidatus Nanopelagicales bacterium | reverse complement strand
TTGAGGCCCGGGGGTGACCGACGGGCCTGCTGGGGTGAGTGACGGGACTTGAACCCGCGGCATCTGCGACCACAACGCAGCGCTCTACCAGCTGAGCTACACCCACCATGCTGATCTAAAAACATGTGACCTAAAGACCGGCCGACGAAGTATATCTGGTTCCAATGCCAGCCTGTGAGGGCCTCAGGGCTACAGCAATACAAATTACTGGTGCTCGACGATGTGCGAAGAACTGATGGCCTTGGCTGCTTCGCCATCGGGGCCGGGGAGAGCCACGAAAATAGCATCACGGTAATAGCGCAGCTCGGCGATTGATTCGCGAATGTCTGCCAGAGCCCGATGGTTACCGGTTTTCTCCGGAGTGTTGAAATAGACCTTGGGGTACCAGCGACGAGTGAGTTCTTTAATGCTAGAGACGTCGATCAGGCGGTAATGCAAGTACTGATCAATCTCGGGCATGTATTTGGCGAGGAAACCGCGATCCACGTAAATGCTGGAACCGGCAAGTTGGCCTTTGCCCTCCTCGGAAATGTGCCCCTTTATATATGTGAGTACTTTTTCTTGCGCTTCGGCAAGGGAGAGGCCTTGAGGGATTTCGCTGATCAACCCTGACTCCGTGTGCATATTGGTAACGAACTCGTCCATATTTGCCAAAGCTGCATCACTGGGTTTCACGACAAAGCAGACACCGGCGTCGATCTCGGTGAGGTCCGCCTCGGTCACAATTGCTGCGATCTCAACAATTTCGTCATTCTCGGTGCTTAATCCGGTCATCTCAAGGTCAATCCAGACAAGGCGGTCGCTTTGGGGCATGGCTGGAGCCTACCGGGCGGGCTTTGAGGGTAGGTCAGTTTCGATTCTTGTTTGCATCCACTAATCTACCTCGAGGCCTTGGGCCGTTTCACTTGAGAAATACCAGCAGGAGGCAATGGTGGTAAAGACGTATACGCCTGCCCCGAACCGGTCGCGCTTCACATTTCCTTGGAACCGCCTTCGCGGAAGTTTTGGTCCCGGCGCCGGCCTGCCTCCTTGGTGGGTTGAAGTCATGATTATTGGTGCTGGCTATTTGCTATACCAAGGGGTGCAAATCTTTGTCACCGGTTCGGCTGCCTCTGCGATCTCGCGGGCCGAATGGATTTGGCAGGTGCAGTCAGCCGTGCACCTTAACCCCGAAGTCGCTATTAACCATTGGGTCGCGGGCAATGACTTTTTGTTGTACTCAACGGGCTATTTCTATGGAATCCTTCATTTCGCAGTAACCCCGTTAGTACTCATTTGGGTTCGCTTTCGGCACCGAGACCATTACGCCATGCTGCGCAATGTCCTGGTGGGAACCAGCCTCCTTGCATTGATCATGTACTGGGTTGTTCCACTTGCGCCACCTCGCTTATCCATGGAAAACATTATTGACACCCTGCGTGTTGAGAATATTCTTTCCGCTGCCGACCCGACCGGTCCCGCGTCCATGGCAAATCAATATGCGGCCATGCCGAGCCTGCATGTCGCTTGGGCCGTATGGGTTGCCCTTGCGCTTTATGTGTGCCTGCAGCCTCGAAGTTGGCGCTGGGCTGTGTGGCTGTACCCCGCGGCAACAACTTTTGTGGTGATAGGAACCGGGAATCATTTCATAGTCGATGCCGTCGCAGGGGCTCTTCTCGTTTGGCTGTGCTGGTTTGTGGCGTCACGTGTCCATGCAACTATGCGCGGATCACAACAGGCGTTTGAATATAACGACTTGAATGTTGTTTCAAAGGCCAAGTGATGTGTGAACCTGCACGTGAAACAATCCGACTATGACCGCGCCAGCACCAGATTTAGCACAGTTTTATGCGTGGCCACAAGGTTGGTGGGTGCGCGCAATGATGTTACACACCCTTGACAGTGCATATTTCGGTCCTGATGGGGTTAGTAAGAGTTTGTCCAATCCGCGTGATCGAGAAGTGTTGCTTGAAGTTCGACGGTTGGCAGATGTCGTTCTCGTGGGCGCCGCAACCATCCGAGCCGAACGCTACAAACCAATGCTCACCAATGCGGTGGTTGCGATCGTGTCCCCTTCGTTGAACCTGCCGTGGGAGGAACCGCTTTTTGGCGAATCAACACATGCGCCAATTGTCTTCACGCGAAGTGAATCGTTCAGTGCGAAAACTAACAGCTCTGCATTTAGATTAGCTACGCAAATGCAGGAGCAGAACAAGGTTCAACTTGTGCACCTTGATGACCCAGCAATTGATTCACTCACTTACCTTCGCGAGCAAGGTCACCAGCGGGTTGTATGCGAAGGGGGACCACGATTACTCGAATCCCTCTTCCCATTCGTCGACGAATTGGATCTGACCACTGCACCGTTCTTGGTGGGGACAAAGCCCGAGGGTGTTCAGGACATTCAAGCTCGGGAAATGTCAGCACAATCTGCCGAATGGGAACTAGCGAATTGGTGGACCGAGGACTCTTTCACCTACGCAAAGTATTTGCGTCAAAAATAGCCGCGTATCTCGGCTAGCCGGCACCTTGCAGCGCCCAAAAGACAACAGCCGCAGCTGAGGCCACGTTGAGGGAACTCACGTCATTGGACATAGGTATGTGCACGCTTTGATCACAATTGTTCAATGATGCAGCTGTGAGTCCCTCACCTTCAGTGCCCAGAATCAATGCAATTCGGTCATGCAAAGTGCCGGTGAATTGCCTGAGGTCTTGGGATTCTTTTCCACCAATATTCTGTGGTGAAACTGCGACGGTGTGAAAGCCTTGTGCCTTGAGTTCGTTGATTGATGAAGGCCAGTTGGGGATTCGGGTCCACGGCAATGTGAATACCGAGCCCATCGAGACTCGAATACTGCGACGGTAGAGCGGGTCGGCGCATTCAGGTGTGACCAAAACTGCATCTATGCCGAGTCCGGCAGCCGCACGAAAAATTGCTCCAACATTGGTGTGATCAACAATATCTTCCAGTACAACGACACGTTGTGCTCCAGCCAGAACAGAATCAAGGCTGGCCATAGTGGGCCGTACCATTTCAGCAAGTGCTCCGCGGTGAACGTGGAATCCGGTGAGTTCCTCGAGCACGTCATGGGGTCCGATGAAGACATCAATATCTTCGAAGTCATTGTCAGAGATACTGGGGAGCAGAAATCGCATTTTCGCCAGCCAGTTCTCCGCCATGAGGATCGAAACGGGGGTGTGGCCGCAGGCAACCGCCCGCTCAATTATCTTGGCACTCTCGGCAATGTACACGCCGCTTTCTGGTTCAGACTTCTTGCGCAGTGCAACATCCGTGAGATCCCGGTATGCCAAAAGTCGCGGATCTTCAGCTGAATCAATGGTGTGTATTGGCATTTGCCGCATTCCTGTAGAGCTTCATTAGAGACAGTATGGCATTTCGCCAAATCACCCCTGCCCTAGCTCAAAGGTGCGCCCTGTTCGGCAAATAATGCGTCAACCTGGGGCATGATTACTTCGGCGTAGTCCCAGGTGAGATGTTGATTGTCACGATGGGTGGCGACCCCATTCACTTCGGCCGGGCACACATTGTCAGGACAAATCAGTTCGTCGAGTGAAACCGAGACAACGTTGGGGTTCTTGGTCACGATAGCTCGAACAATTTCTTCAAACGATAGCGTTCCCGTCTTCACATCAACTTCTTGATCGCAAGATGCGGGCTTGATCCCGGTTGAAAGGCAATCCAACATTGAGGTCGTGGTCTCAGGAAGGGGTTCAATAATGACTATTTTGTTTGTGTATGGCGCGATTTGAGTGAGTGCCTCCTGTGTTCCTGCAGCAATGACATCAGCCCACCCGGGCTGATCGGCTGAGATGATTTCCCCGTTCACGAGTAATTCACGGCTGAGTACGGAGCGTGACGCAAGCACGGTTACTGCGGGGCTGAATTCCTTGGCTGCTGCGATGGCTGGTTCCCAGAGCCGTTCCTGACAATTAAACAGGGTGTCTTTTGATTGTGGTGTGAGTGCGGGGATATCCATCCATGGACAACTTAATTTGGTGACGAAGACCACCGTGAAGCCCTTTTCCTGGGCATAGGCCGTGAATCCTTGTCGCCAAAAGTTTGCATGTGAATCTCCAACGACGAGAACGGTTTTACCCCCACCTGTTGAATCAATGACGACATCGGCACTTGGTCCATCTGTTTCCTGTTGGCCTTGGGTCGCGGTATTGATGAGCGTGGCCGAGGCATCGGGAACTCGCAAGATCACAAGCGATAACAGTGCGGCACCAACTGTTGCCATGAGGCCAATGCCAACGGCTGCCCTGCGGGCACGTGCTGTCGTTACTGAGACGTTGAGTACAGGTTTCTCCAGAAAGTGGTAGGTCGCCGCTGCAAGACCGATCGTGATAACAAGTACGAGTGGTACCCGGTATCCCCAGAACTCTGGAATGACTCCGATCAGCCCGCCGAGAACGATCACAGGCCAATGCCACAGATAAATCGAGTACGACCAGTTGCCCAAACTGCGCGCACTCCGGGTTGTCAGTGGGGTAAATATGCGGGAGTTTTCAGCGGCGCTGATTCCCCACAAAATTCCCACCGTTGCAATCACACCGACTACACCCACTTGCCAAGGGCCAAGGCTGGTCAGCGACGAACTCACAAGGAGAAGCAGAATAAGTGAAACGGCGCCAATCATTGGTGCACGGCGGGTCAACGCGTTGGTTGGTTTGCCCAGTTGGTTCCATTTCAGCAAGATTGCAGCGAGAGTTGCGCCGGCGATAAGTTGATATGCGCGGGCAAGCGTGTTGAAATACGCAGAAGTTTCATTCCCTGAATCCATCACCACGGAGATTGCAAAGAGCGCGATGAGAAGTACGATGAAAAACCCAATGTTGAAGCGTTCGCGAATCGAACGAATCCCAAGTACGCCCAACATAACGACCGGCCATACCAAATAGAACTGCTCTTCAACGGAAAGCGACCAGTAATGTAAAACTGGACTGACTGCGCTGTCTTGTGCAAAGTAGTCGGTAGCTTGACCCATGAAATACCAGTTAGAAACATAAATTGAAGCGAATGAAAAGCCGGAACGGTTCGTCGCTACTTCCAGGGGAGTGGCCCAGAGTTGATACAGGACTGCGGTCACAAGCAACACAAAAAGTGCGGCGGGGAAAAGTCTGCGGGCTCGACGAGCGTAGAAACCCCATAGTGAAATTGAATTGGTGCGAAGTCGCTCACGCAATAAAAGTGAGGTGATCAGGAAACCCGAAAGAACAAAGAAAACATCGACTCCGACAAAGCCGTTCCTAAAACCAGGCATCTCCGCATGGAAAAGAACAACCAATATTGCGGCGACCGCCCGAAGTCCGTCAATAGGAGTGAGGTGAACGAATTCAAGTGCGGATCGTGGCGCTGGTTCACTGGTGGTTATTGGCGCCGACACCGAACAAGTCTCACATGCCAGTGGTGCCGCTATTGGGAGAGGATAACTATTGGGAGAGGATAAGTTGAACGTCACTGCTGCCAAGTGATGTGACCTTTACCGGTACTCCCCAGTCCTGCTGGTGCATGTGACAGGCACTGTGCTCTGCATCGGTGTCACATGAGGCCCCCTTGGCAGCAACATGCAGAATCCCATGGGAGATATCAGGATTGATACGTAATTCCCGCGTGAGTTCGGTGCCGGTTCCGCTGCCGTGGAGTATTAGCTCGGGGGGAGTGGATCCCACCGTGAGTTGGGTTGATGGCCCGTACCGATCATCTTGCTTTTGACCGGGGGGTGGCGTGAAGAGAACCGTGAGGCTGACTTGCCCCGCTGCGATCTCGAGTTCGGGGCGGACAGTGTGCATTTCCTCACCCGTGATGGTGAGTGTTTCGCCAATAGAAATACGGGAAACCACACCGGTTGCGGATTCGACCACGAGGAGGCTTTTCCCGTCGGGAGTCAGGCACAGGTCGCTCGGTTCGGCTAAATCACGGGCGACCGTGCTCACCACGCCCGAAGTCGAGTTGAACATGCGAATCGCACCGTTATATGTATCGGCGATGTAGACGATTTCACCATCTGTTGTGATCCCCAGTGGGTGCTGTAAGCGTGCACTGTTTGCTGGACCATCAATATGTCCAAAGTCAAAAAGCCCGGTTCCAATTGAGGTCGCGATAGCGTTGGATTGCATTTTGCGAAGTGAAGATGTTTCCGAGTCAAGAATCCACAAGCCTTCGGGTGAATTAACCAGTGCGGAAGGTTGAGCAAACCAGGCCTGATCATTGGGACCGTCAACCAGACCCTCGTGTGTTGTCCCAGCGGCTATACCGACGCTTCCGAGCACCGGGTCAAAAAACCAAATCCGATGTTCACCGGCCATGGCGATATAAATGAGTCCATCGCGGTATTCCAGATCCCACGGAGTTGAAAGTGATATGTCCAGTGCGCTTCCTTGATCAGGTTCACCTGGTCGCCACTGTTCACCGGATCCGGCAAGTGTGCCCACTTGCTGAGTATCAAAGTTAATCCCGCGAAGTGCATGATTTACCGTGTCGGCAACGACTACGTGGTAACCAATTTTTTCAGCGATCTCATGCGGGAGTACGACAGCACCATATGGTTCATTGAATTGTGCTTCGGCGAAACTTCCATCAGCGAATCCTCGCTTGCCAGAACCTATACGTTGAATGGGGGAGTTCGGGTCAGTAAAAGTAGCAATCGCTAATGAGTGATTACCACTGTCACTCACCAGGATCCGTTCACTATCGAGGGCTTCGATCTTTCCCGGTTGCAAGTAGACACTTTCGCCCCTGATATCGGCCTGGAAGTGCCCTTCTCCACGAACAAGTTGCCCACGGGATTCATATAAGGGTGTCAATTCGGTAATTGTTGCGGCAATCGCGTGCCCGTGACCTTCACCGGACCACGTTCCGACAATCTCGCCAACGGGATCCACCAGAACAAGAGTTGGCCAGCCACGAACACCGTAAGCACGCCAGGTCGACATCTCTGGGTCATTGAGTACAGGGTGATCGATCCCATGCCGGTGCACAGCGCTTCGAATCGCCTCAGAGCCTTTTTCAAACTCAAATTTCGGCGAGTGAACACCCACCACGGTGAGGATATCGGCGAACTCGGCCTCTATCGGTCGAAGTTCAGCGAGAACGTGATGGCAATTGACGCAACATAATGTCCAGAAATCAAGAAGAAGGAAACGCCTTGTGAAATCGCTGAGATTTAACCTTCGGCCACCCGTACCAATCCAAGTGTCGCCAACAAGTGCTGGTGCACTCATGTCATGCGTCTCGTAGACCGGATGACACCCGTGTTGAATCCAGCAAGATGCAGCCCGCCATGAAAGCGTGCGTGCTCAATTTTGAGGCAGCGGTTCATGACTACATTCATTCCTAGACCTTGTCCCTGTTGCGCGATATCGAGGTCTTCAATCCCGAGCTGCATCCACAGTGTTTTCGCTGATGCTTCAGCAGCTTCATTTAAGACTTCAGGGAGATCACTTGCTTTACGGAACACGTCAACGATGTCCGGTGCTGCGGGGAGATCCGCCAGGCTGGGAAACACCTTGTGCCCAAGAATCTCACTTTCCCGGGGATTAACAAACCAAATGGTGAAGTTCGGGATCGTTAATAGATAGGTTCCGACAAAGTAGGACGCACGTGCTGAGTTATTCGATGCCCCAACAATTGCAATGGTTCGTGATTCTTGCAAAATCTTGAGTCGGTCCTTGGCGCTGGGCTCAACCCATAGTTCTGTTGGAGTCGACATTATTTTTCTCCTGTAGCAATGGTGAGAGCCTGATCGATGTCCCACCAAATGTCGTCAACGTCTTCTAAGCCAACGCTAATTCGAATGAGATCTGCGGGGACCCCGGCAGCCGCCAATTGCTGGTCATTGAGTTGCTGGTGGGTGGTGCTTGCCGGGTGAATAATGAGTGAACGGGCGTCCCCAATATTTGCAAGATGGCTTAAGAGTTGCACGCTATTAATGAACTTCTCGGCTGCCTCGTAGCCGCCCTTGACCCCGAATGAAAATACTGCTCCAGGTCCAGCCGGGGTGTATTTCATAGCGCGCTCATAATGTTGATGCTCCGGAAGTCCTGAATAGGACACCCAATCCACCCGGGGATCAGCATCTAAGCGCATGGCGATCTCTCTGGCGTTGGCAACGTGTTCTTGCATGCGTTGGGGGAGTGTTTCGACGCCCTGCAACAACAAGAAAGCACTGTGTGGAGCGAGTGCAGGTCCGATATCGCGCAATTGTTCAGTGCGCAGTTTGGTAAGGAATCCAAACTCCCCGAAGTTGTCCCACCACTTGATGCCGCCATAGGAATCAACCGGCTCAGTCATTGTTGGGAATTTTCCGCTGCCCCAATCAAATGTTCCGGCATCAACGATCACACCACCCAGTGTCGTGCCGTGTCCACCCAGGAATTTAGTGACCGAATGAATCACAATGTCCGCGCCATGCTCAATTGGCCGGCAGAGAAAGGGTGTGACCGTTGTTGCGTCTACTACGAGGGGAATATTTGCCGCGTGCGCGACGTCGGCTAGGCCGCGAATATCTGCGACCAAACTTGCTGGGTTAGAAACCACCTCAGCAAAGATAGCTTTTGTATTCGGCTTAATCGCAGCCGCAAAATCGGCGGGATCATCAGAGGCAACGAACGTGGTGTCAATTCCGAAGCGGCGCATGGTTACATCCAGTTGGGTGATCGTGCCACCGTAAAGGGATGCGGAGGCAACGATTGAGTCGCCCGCTCCAGCAAGGGCTGCGAAAGTACAGAACTCTGCCGCTTGTCCACTGGCTGTGGCGACTGCGCCCAACCCACCTTCAAGGGAGGCAATTCTTTCTTCGAGTGCAGCAACGGTTGGATTACCGATTCGCGAATAGATGTTTCCATACTTTTGTAGCGCGAACAGTGTCGCAGCATCATTTGTATCTTCGAACACAAAACTGGTTGTCTGATAAATAGGTACAGCGCGCGCACCTGTTGTGGGGTCTGGGGTTCCGCCCGCGTGCAACGCTCGTGTTCGGAATCCAAATTCATGATCAGGCATGCTTCTCCAATTGATTGATTAAACCCATTTTAGGGTTCGTTTCTCGAGCGTTGCCAAAATAAAGTCCGTTGTTTTTCCCAGAATAGCCAAACTGATAATTGCGAGTAACAGAATGTCTGTTCGCGAAGTATTCTGACTGTCAATCAGTAGGAATCCAAGTCCTTTAGAGCTGGCAATCAACTCGGCGGCAACAACAAAGAGCCAGCTTTGCGCCAGGCCCAGTCTTAGTCCAGCAAAAATTGTTGGGGATGCCGCCGGTAACAAAATGCCCGTGATGAGCCGACGTCCGGAAAGGCCGTATGCACGACCAACCTCAATGAGTTTCTTATCCGCATGCATGAAACCAGATGCGACGGTCGTGAACACGGGGAAGAACGCTCCAATGGCAACGAGGGTTACCTTTGGTCCTTCGTAAATACCCATCCACAGAACAAGAAGTGGAACCCATGCGAGCGAGGGTACTGCTCGGATTGCCTGAATCGTGGGTGAAAGAAATGAACTCACCCTTGGTGAAAGCCCCACTAAAGACCCGATGGTGAGCCCAAATGTGGCGCCAATCGCGAAACCGATGAGTACTCGCTGCAGGCTGATCGCAACATGCATCCAATACGTACCGCGTTCAACTAACTCAACGAGAGCTGCACCTACGGCACTGGGTGTGGGAAGTTGGCTTGCCGAATACGAACCATTTGTTGACGCCCACTGCCACAGCAAGAGAAGTGCCGCGGGCAGGATCATGCCTAGAAGAACTGCTCCAGTCCAACTGGCCCCGCGAGAGCGTTTGCGCTCTCGCGGGGAATCAACAGTTGGTAATTCGTTTGCCCGTGAATCCAAGGTCACGAAGTTGCCCGTTCAGCAAAGCTCGTGTCATAGAGGCTGTCCAGTGCCGTGCGAGCTTCTTCTTCGCTTCGCACCTGAGCTTCAGCGACCAAGATCGGCAAAATGGTTTCCAGAACTTGCTGTTGGGCATCACCCGGTACGAGAGGGACATCAACATTGGTCCGATCGTTGAGCACGATTGTCGCAACGGCTGACTCCAACGATGCCTCCTTTGCTAGGAGAGCTACAGCATCTTCTGGATTCTCGATGATCCATGCGCGGGCCTGCTCGTAGCAATTCAGCGTCTGATCGATGAGTTCAGGTTGTTCTGTGATCAACGCTTCCCGTGCATTAAGTACACCGTAGGAGAGAAATGCAGGGTTGCGGTAAATGAGTGGAGTAGCATCTTTAAGCTCGGACGTTGCCATGATGGGGTCAAGTCCAGCCCATGCATCTACGTCACCGCGAGCAAGTGCGGCTTGTCCGTCAGCATGCTGAAGATTGATTACCTCAACATCAGTCAGACTCAAGCCAGCCTCGTTGAGTGATTGCAACAGGAAGAAGTAGGGATCTGTTCCCTTGGTTGCTGCGATTTTCTTTCCGGCGAGCTGCTCAACGCCTGTGATTGTTGAATCCGCTGGCACGACAATTGCTGCCCACTCAGGTTGTGAGAAGACCCCAATTGTTTTGATTGCTGCTCCATTTGCCCGCGCCACGAAAGCTGCAGCACCCGCTGTGGATCCAATGTCAATTGCTTCAGCGTTGAGATTCTCAAGTGCCTTGTTGCTGCCGGTCGAGAGCACCCAGTTCACCGTTGCATCTGCCCCGAGAGCGTTTTCAAGGCATTTTTGGTCCTTGACTACCAAGCTCAATGGGTTCCAGTACGAGTAGTCCAAATTGAGCGTGGTCCCTGATCCTGCTGAATCGGATGAACCCTCGCCACTTGCGCAACCCGCAAGAACTACACCCAGCAGACTAAATCCAGCGATAGCCGTGAATGTCTTTTTCGTGCTTTTCATTTCGTATTTCCTTTTCATTTATTCAAGAGACGGGATTGCCTCAATATTTACATTGGTTAATGGATGAATTGAATTTGATTAAACATGAACCCCAAAAAGCGCCAAGAGTTCTCTGCGTAGAGGGATAAAGGTGCTGTCACTGCGATCGCGAGGTCGTGGTGAATCCACTTTGATTGTTTTGATGATTCCTTGGCCCCGTTCCCCAAGAACAACGATTCGATCAGCCAAATACAAAGCTTCATCGACGTCATGGGTGACGAGTAGAACCGTCGTGCCAATCTGTGCGGTTACCTTGACCATCAGATCTTGCATTTGCATGCGCGTTAAAGCATCTAAGGCCGCGAAGGGTTCATCGAGTAGGAGCACGCCGGGGTGACCAATGAGTGCTCTTGCAAGTGCTGCCCGCTGCGCCATTCCACCGGAGATTTGTTTGGGAAGGTACCCAGAAAAATCACCGAGCCCAACGAGTTCGAGCCAGGATTGGATCTCGTTCGTTGATTGTGAATTGCGCACACCCAGTCGCACATTTCCGCTCACATTTCGCCACGGCAATAAACGTGGCTCTTGAAACACCACAGAACACCGCGCGTCAACCCCAACCACTGGACTGTTGTTCAGCATGACCGTTCCGGAAGTGGGAGCTTCAAGTCCGGCCACCAGTCGCAACAGCGTTGACTTCCCGCAACCACTTGGTCCCAAAATCGCCAGGATTTCACCGGGTTCGGCAACGAGATTGATCTGATTCAACACGTCAACGCGATCGCTTCCCTTACCGAATGACTTTGAAACCTGCGCCAGAGAGACTTCAGCAGGGGCAAGTGGAGCGAGAGCGCTGGGCGTTATCGGATCTGAGGTTTGGCTCATTGTTTCCTTTGCGAAGAGTGAAAGAGGGGGAGTGACGCGTCGACGGCAACGAGATGTTGTGCCAGACGCCTCGGCTCGAGTCAGCGCATGCTGAAGTCGAGCGGGGTGGGGGTGGTTTAGCGCAAACAGAGTGCGCTGGACATACGCATGCAGTCGACTTCAAGCCGGCCAGTAAGCAGCGTTGATGCAAGTACGGTGGGTGCGTGGAACATTGAAACTCCTGACATCGGTCCTGGCGGTAGCACCCGTTTCCGGGTTGCTGCGGCGTCAATGAGCCAGATCTCTCGGCCGCTCTGGATGTTGGAGGGAAGTTATCACATGAAAATCTCAACCGCAAACAGAGGGTCTTATCGTGAATGACTTCCGCGTTGAAGTGCCCTTAAGAATGTGCCCGAGTCCGCATTCTTCGGTCTTGAGGGCACCACTAAATCCACGAGATTTAGCCCATTGATCGGTAGCATCCCGACATGTCCTCTGACCTCACCCCGCCTGTCGTCACTCCGCCCGTCGTCACTCCGCCCGTCCTCACCAGACGTGAAGAAATCCTGCAAACATTTACCAACAAGACGAATGGACTGCTCTCCGGACTCGCGCTCGTATATCTCCTGACATTCTCTATTCAGGCAATCTGGCCCGACACAAATGCTCCGTGGTTTTTTTGGATGTCAGTATTTAGTAATTTTTTGTGGATCCTGTTCGCCATCGATTTAGGCTTCCGCTATTTCATGACAACAAATAAAAAGCATTTTTTCCGCAACAACTGGTTGGACACTATTACGGTCTTTGTCCCACAATTTCGAGCGCTCAGAGCCCTCCGAGCTTTCACGTCGAATGGGATTATGTCTAAGGGAAAGGGATTTTTCTCAGGGGGCGCTGTTGCAACTGCCGTTTTGGGAACAGTCATTATTTTATGGGTTGGTTCGCTGTCCGTACTCATGTCTGAGCGGGGTGCTGCTGGAGCCGAGATTGAGACTCTGCCAGATTCGTTGTGGTGGGCATTTGAGACGATCACGACTGTTGGTTACGGCGACTTTGTTCCAGTGACGTGGCCTGGCAGAGCTCAGGCCGTTCTCATCATGATCGTTGGCATAAGTTTGTTGGGTGTTGTGTCAGCAAGTTTGGCAGCAACTTTGGTTAAACAAAATAAACCGGATCCGGCAACCGAAGTCCTGGATGAACTCAATGAACTTAAATCAATGGTGGCAGAGTTGCAGGAGCAGGTGAAACAACTCACACCGCCATCACAACCCAAACCGTGATAGCCGGCCGAGAGGCCGAAAGGACTTGTGAGTGTGTCCCGGCACCTTGTGTACCGGGACACACTCAACACATTCTTGGAACTACTTCTGCTTTGTGAAGATCATGTGCAGTTCAATGACTGCCTCATTTGGACCTCGACCTGCTGATTTCAGCGATACCTTCATGGTCTTGCCCTTGATGGACATTCCGTAGGCGCGGGCATCAGATCCAGTGTCACCAGCATCGTCAAAGACGATGACGCTGGTGTTGTTAGAGAACCAAGTTCCCTTGTTGGTATTGATGATGGCAATGTTATCCGTGTAGTTCCCATTTGCTTTGAGATTCAAAGTGGTATCGGCATCGCAGTACCAACGCTCGGAAAATGAAGTCACCGGTGTGGGGCAGGGAACTACGGCAGCATCGCCGATCTGAAGACCGGTGAGCTTCCAATTTCCAACTGGGTTAACGGTTTTTGGAGCTGCTTGGGCAGATGCGAGCGGAAGTGCCAAGACCATTAGGCCAGCAGCGGTGGCTGCAATAAAGCGCTTCGTATTTGTACGGGATGTTTGCCCCATTTAGATATTCCTTTTCTCGAAAGAGCAAAGAGTTTGCTCCGAACCCACGAGACGGTAGTGGGCAATGAGCGAACCCGCATTAGGGAAAAGGTATAACTGCAGATGTTATTGCGTTGATGTTTGGCGTCGGTGTTTCACGAACTCCCAAACAATCGGAAGAAGGCTAACAACAACTAGGCGAATGAGTACGAGTTCGAAGTTGTCTTTGTCCATATCTTGTGTGATCGCTTTAGGTGCCACGGAGGCGTAAAGGTTTAGAGCTAAAGCAGGTTGCGCGCACCCTGACGTCGAAGTTGCCAGACATTGAGGAATGCAGGCGGTTACGGCTGTGTTTCTGGTCTGCTCAGCCTTCGTGCAAACCGACGCGCTCGTGCGTGCGCCGAAGCCACGCCGGCGCCCACCAGTTAGCACGGCCAGCAATTCGCATGAAGGACGGCACGAGTAACGCGCGCACAACCGTGGCGTCAAGCAAAATCGCGACAGTGACTCCAAAGCCAAGCTGTTTAATGTTGGTCGCACCGCTGCTAAGGAATGATGCAAAGACGATCGCAATCAGCAGTGCTGCCGCGGTCACGATGCGTCCGGTGCGTTGCAGACCAAGGGCCACAGCATCGGTGGTGCTCTTACCAGCGTCATGCTCTTCCTTGATGCGGGAGAGCATGAACACTTCGTAGTCCATAGAGAGTGCGAACGCGATCACCGCGATTAATGCCAGGGTTGAGATGTCGATCGTGCCGGTCGCTGTGTATTCACCGGTGAGCCAGGTGAGGTGGCCCCCTTGGAACACCCATACGAGTGCACCGAGGGTGGCCGCGAGACTGAGCACATTGAGCACAATTGCTTTGATCGGAATGAGCACGCTGCCGGTAAAGAGGAACA
>JBIIOS010000212.1:0-2632 GCA_044336805.1 Candidatus Nanopelagicales bacterium | reverse complement strand
GGTTTGTCGGGGAATCCGAGGGCTTTCTATTTGGCACAGCAACTTGTCGGATCCAATGTTCCGAACGATCTCTTTACCTCGGCGTACCAACAGTCCGCAAATGAAGATCTCAGTCAGAAGCCAACGGCTCAGGGGAGTTTCGTCGACCGATACCCACAGGGATTTCAGCCGCTGCGCAACGGAATCGAATACCACCGTTTTTATTACCAACTGCAAAAGGAAGTTGACAAGCACATCGGGACAGTCGTTGATGCATTAGCCAATGATCGCAACAATTATCGCGACACAATTGTGATCTACCTATCAGACCATGGCGAGATGCTCGGCTCGCACGGAGGTATGTTCCAGAAGTGGCACAATGCATATGACGAAATTCTCAAGGTTCCGTTCATTTTCCACAACCCCACACTTTTTAATCGCGCGCAAGAGTCAGATATTTTGACCAGTCACGCTGACCTTATTCCTACGATGCTAGGTCTTGCCGGACTAGATGAAGCCGTGTTAGGTAAAGAATTGACCAAGACACATACCCAAGTGCGCAGACTTGTTGGTCGAGATCTTTCTCCGGTACTGCTTGGCGAAGAACCCGCTGCCAAGTTCAACAGTGATCCCGTGTATTTCATGACCGATGATCAACCGTTTAAAGGCGCGCAGGCAGTGTCAGCATTGGGCTTGGCCTACGAGCCTGTTGAGCAGCCCAATTGTGTTGAAACCGTAGTCACCTACTTACCAACAGGTGCGGGCGGTTCACGGGAACGATGGAAGTACAACCGATATTGGGACAATTCACAAACCTGGTCTTCACCAGGTGTCCAAGACGTAGAAACCTTTGTACCCGGGCCAGTTAACAAGCCAGGGAATCGGGTCGCGGTCACCACGGTGAAGGCGGTTAACCCGACCACAGGTCAGATAGCCCCGCCAGCGGATCAATTTGAGTTGTACAACTTGACCACTGACCCAACCGAGATGACGAATCTTTACGCGAACTCGTCGGCAGCTGCAACATTGAAAATTATGCAGGTAATTTTGCAGGAACAACGGTCGACCAAGCGGCTATCGCCGGTGACACAGCCGTGGGCCGATGGCAGCATGCGCCAGTTCCCATTTGCCCCCAATTAGTACCCAATCCGTCAAAACGCCAGATCGCATTTAGGGCGGGCATTAGTTTATTTTGATGGGTGACTTTGATAGAGTTAAGTCTCTGTTGGGGAGGCCTCCCTGAGTCTTCGGTCACACGACCGGTAGCGAACAGTTCGGCATAGGAACAATAAGACTCACAAGGCCCTTTTGTTCATGTGCGATCATCCATCTCGCTATTTTTGGGGAAAGGTTCACATGAGCGACTTCCGCGATGCACTGAACAGCCGCATAATTGTGGCTGACGGCGCAATGGGAACGATGCTCCAAGACGTCGACCTCACCCTCGATGATTTTGAGGGTCATGAGGGGTGCAATGAAATCCTGAACGTAACGCGTCCGGAGGTAGTTGCCGATATTCATCGGGCCTACTTTGAAGCTGGATCCGATGCCGTGGAAACCAACACTTTCGGTTGTAACTGGGCGAACTTAGCCGAATACGGAATCGAAGATCGAATTTATGAGCTGTCTTACAGGGGAGCCCAAATTGCTCGTAATGTCGCTGACGAATACGCATTAAGTGTTGGGGACGGGCCCCGGTTTGTCCTCGGGTCCCTGGGTCCGGGAACGAAATTACCAACACTCCTGCATACGTCCTATGACTTTTTAAAACAGGCATACCGTGAAGCCAGTCGTGGACTCATCGATGGTGGTGTGGACGCCCTCCTCATCGAAACAACGCAAGATCTTTTGCAGGCTAAGGCAGCAATCAATGGTGCTCGTGAAGCTATTGAAGCGACGGAGCCGGCCCGCGACATTGTTGTCATTGCCTCGGTAACAATTGAAACCAACGGCACAATGTTGATGGGCTCAGAGATTGGTGCTGCTCTGAGTGCACTTGAACCACTCGACGTTGACGTAATCGGTTTGAACTGTGCGACAGGACCCACGGAAATGAGTGAGCACTTGCGGACTCTTTCTCAACGCACAGATCTCAAGTTGTCCTGCATGCCCAATGCGGGTCTGCCAGTGTTGGGACCCAAGGGCGCCGTCTATGACCTCAGTCCTGATGAGCTTGCTCAGTCGCTGATTGACTTCAACGCTGAATTCGGTGTCACTCTGGTGGGTGGCTGTTGCGGAACAACACCGGCGCACATTAAAGCCATCAAAGATGCTTTTGTGTCGCCGCCCGTGCAGCGATCACGCACTCGCATTGATGAGCCCGGTGCGGCTTCGCTGTACCAACAAGTTCCATTTCGCCAGGATCTCACCTACCTTGCGATCGGTGAGCGCGCTAACGCTAACGGTTCTAAGGCTTTCCGTGAGGCACTTCTGACAGACGACTGGCAAGCGTGCGTGGATATTGCTAAGGAGCAGATCCGAGATGGCGCACATATGCTCGACCTCAGCGTGGATTACGTGGGACGTGACGGTGTAGCTGACATGTCACATTTGGCGTCGATGTTGGCAACAGCATCAACACTCCCGATCATGCTTGACTCCACCGAACCAGACGTTTTACAAGCTGGGCTCGAGCGCCTGGGCGGTCGCTCAT
>JBIIOS010000175.1:0-3695 GCA_044336805.1 Candidatus Nanopelagicales bacterium | reverse complement strand
GGTTATTTGCATCACGCATACAAAGGGAATGAACTTATTTTCCCCACTCTGGCAAGTATTCACAATTTAAGATTCACGGTGCGACTGGTGGATCAAATCCGGGAGCATATGCAAGAGGGAACATATTTTGAGTTCAAACGTGATTGGGTTGAGCGATTTACCACTGGCCGCTATGCAAAAAAGAATTAGGATCCAAGATAAGTTGGTTCACGTCTTTTGATGCCCCTAATCACAGGGTAGCTAACGGGGAGCAGGAAGACTTCGAGCAAGGTTTTGTAGAGGTAACCAACGAGGACGTAGTTGAGGAATTCTGCTCCAGTAACTATTCCGTAAAAAGCAATGGTGCAAAAAACTAATGTGTCAGCGAATTCTCCGACAACCGTCGATCCAATCAGTCGAGCCCATAGGTATTTTTCTTTGGTCCTTTGTTTTATTTTCACCAGCACGTACGCGTTGAGTAGTTGACCAACCAGGTAACCCAGGACGCTGGCCAACACGATTCGGGGGAAGAACCCAAGTACGGATTCAAACGCATCTTGATTCTCATAGGCGTCAGCCGCAGGTGAAATTTGAACAAGATAAAAAGTAAAAGCAGCAAGTATTGACATTGCGAACCCGGTAAAGATTGCCCGTCGTGCAGCCTTCCAGCCGTAAACCTCGCTGATGATGTCGCCAATAATGTAGGTCAAAGGGAAGAGAAAGACCCCACCGTCCGTTATCAGCGGTCCAAATTCAATTAATTTGGTGGCCCCGATATTGGAAATAAGGAGGACTCCCACAAAGGTGGCTAGGAGATAGGGGTACAGCGATCTACCCGTGCGCGCGAAATTAGCGCCACCGGGTTGGGGCGCTTCGCGTGAGAAGACTGCTGCATCTGACATTGTGCCCCCGGCAGGATTCGAACCTGCGACCTTCGGTACCGGAAACCGGCGCTCTATCCCCTGAGCTACGGAGGCAGGGGACGGTAAGGCTAGCAGCGTGCCCGTGTGCAAACATGTCGCGGTGGCCAATTTCCGTGCAGCATTGACCGACTTTTCAGGCCTGCCTTACGTGAATCCCGCAATTGAATTCGCGCGTGACTTTGTTGTTCGGTTTGGGGCGCTCAACGTCTCACTACTTTCCGGGGGACTGGCGTACTACGTGATCTTGGCTGTAGCGCCGATCGCCATTTCGGTGGGCGCCATTGCGGGATTGTTTATCGGTCAAGAGCAGTTTGTTGCGGGGTGGGATTTCTTGATCGGCCGCGGACCGGAATCATTGAGTAGTCTTGACTCAGTAGTTAATTCACTCTCTTCATTGGCGCAGTCTGCGTCGACGGGGACGGTCACCTTTACAACCATTGCCAGTCTATTTTTAGCCGTCTACGTGTCGCAGAAAGTGGTGTACGGGATTCTGAGAATCCAAGATCACATCTTTAATAACGATCGAACCCCTTCTGGACTGTTTTTCCGTGTTATATCCGCGGTCATTGCATTGGTGATGATCATCGTCATTGTGGTCGTACTTCTCGCTGTGACATTTGTGCCAGTGTTTTTGAATAGCCTCAATGTTGAAAATACTTTTCTGGAACTACTCGACACACTGGGCTGGTTGACGCCTGCCATTTTCGTGTATCTCTTGGTCTGGTTTGTCATGAGGCGCACGAGCGGTTCCAGCGGAGTCGTAACGTGGAGATCACCAGGTTTGCTCGTTGCGACAACGCTAATCATTTTGTCGATTGGAGCATTCGGGATATACGCTAATCAATCTTCGACCGTTGGATCAGCACTCATTGTTTTCGGAGCTCCGATTGCGCTTTTGATCTGGTCCTATCTCGTATTTCTAGGTTTTTTTATCGGGTCAATTGTTGAGGGTTTGACCCGCGATCGTGCCTTAGCGAGAAAACCAACGCGGCGGTCCACTGACAAGGGCGATGACGAAAGCACCGACAGCGGCGCCAATGCCCGTGCTGATTATTGAGATCCCGGGGAGTATTAGGCCAGCGACCGCCCCGCCTGCGCCCATGACTGCCGCGCCCACGGCTGCGAAGGCAAACCTTCCGCCAGAAGTTGATTGATCACGCTGAGCCGGAGTACCCGATTCTTTGCGCTGCACGGGTGCTGGCTGAGGTGAATCCTGCCCAGAGATCTCGCGTAGGAGTTTTTCGATTTCGTCGTCAGAAGCCATATGAGCACTCTATGTCACGACTTGCTCGTGAGCAGATACGCTCGCGCCGTGGCAATCAATGACGTTCGTGAGAGCGTTCAACGTGTTGTGGACGAACTATTGGACCAAGGAATCTTGACCGCGAGTGTGGAAGTGACCCTTGAGCGCCCAAAGTCGCGTGAGCACGGGGACTACGCCACCAATGTGGCACTGGTTGCTGCAAAATCCTCAACTATCGCGCCCAGGGATTTGGCGCTGAAGATCGCTGAGGCATTGAGGGCTGACCCAGCATTCACGGAAGTAAGCGTGGCCGGTCCTGGTTTTGTGAACATCCGACTCTCGGCGCAGGCTCAAGGTGAAATTGCTCAACGTGTGGTTAATCAAGGTTCTGCCTATGGCCGCAACGACGCTTTGATGGGCAAGAGTTTCAATGTTGAATTCATTTCGGCAAATCCCACGGGACCGCTACATCTTGGTCATACCCGGTGGGCGGCCGTGGGCGATGCACTCGCACGCGTGTTGGCGGCCGCAGGAGCGGACGTCACAACCGAGTTTTATATAAATGATCGCGGTGTTCAAATGGACAAGTTCGGTGAATCAGTCATGGCCGCGTCGTGGGGAAAAGCGGTTCCAGAAGATGGCTACCACGGCGGCTACATTTTGGATCTTGCTGCCCGAATTATTCGTGAGCATCCGGAGTTTCATCAACTTCCAGAGAATGAACAAATGGTTGCTTTTCGCGAAGAGGCTTATGCATTGCAATTACAGCAGCAAAAAGATGTCCTCGAACTTTTTCGAACTCATTTTGATGTGTGGTACTCCGAACGCAAACTCTATGATTCCGGGGCTGTTGAACGGGCTCAGGCGCGGCTCGTTGAACAAGGGCACGTCTACGAATCTGAAGGTGCACTGTGGCTGCGAACCTCAACATTTGGCGATGACAAAGATCGGGTCTTGATTAAAGAGAATGGTGAGCGAACCTATTTTGCTGCCGACACCGCGTATTACCTTGATAAGCGCACACGCGGCTTTGATACAGCAATCTATTTACTGGGGGCCGATCATCACGGCTATGTGAATCGATTGCGAGCAGTCGCAGCCTGTGCTGGTGACGACATGGATGAAAACATTGAAATTTTGATTGGTCAACTTGTTAAAATCACGCGCGCAGGAGTTGAAGTAAAACTTTCTAAGCGTTCCGGTCAGATTGTGACATTGGAAGAACTTGTTGAAGAGGTCGGAGTCGACGCGGCGAGATATACGTTGGCTCGGTATCCGGTGGATACACCTCTTGTTGTTTACCTCGAAGAGATAGCCAGAAAGGCTAATGACAATCCAGTTTTTTATGTTCAGTACGCCCATGCTCGCATCGCGTCAGTTTTGCGCAACGCACATGATATTGGTGTCGATTGGCGCAATAGTGAATTTTCGCCTGATCTCCTCGATTCAGAACAGGAAAATGAACTCCTTGGAGTAGTTGAGAAATTCCCTGCAGTAATTACTGCCTCCGCAGAGTTGCGGGAGCCGCACCGAGTTGCTCGCTATTTAGA
>JBIIOS010000039.1:0-14526 GCA_044336805.1 Candidatus Nanopelagicales bacterium | reverse complement strand
GATTAAGTCGTGGTAATCCTCACCCTCTTGTTTTGAGAGCATGGTGCCGGTGCCTTCTGAGGTACCGAATCCGCGCAGGTCACAAACAACTACCGCGTAACCGAGCGCCACCCAATGCGCGGGGTCGGGCCCCTCCCACCCTGTCCAGGCTGAGAAAGTAATTGGCAAAGGTTGGTGAAACACCCGGTACTGAGGTGAGGGTAGGTAACCCCACGGCACTTTCTTTGGCAGCGCATCCTTGTTGTAGGGGTGCGCGCACATTATTACCGGCACCGGCCCGCCACCGCGCAACAAATCACCGGGGCTACCCGGGGCCGGACGAAACACGTTGGCCCGTAGCACGATGCCATCTCGTGCGGTAATCGGGATATTCCATTCGGCAATGACGCCGGTAGGTGGAGGGGTGATTGTTATCGGTGGTCGTGCCATCCCGTGCAGACGCCGGGCCACCGTTCGCGGGCTCGCCAGTTTCATCATCACTCCAAACGAAGTTGGGTTCTTTCCAACTCACAAGTTACCGGGCCACTGCGCCATCTCCACCACCGGCACAACATCAAGAATCACAGCCAAAACGGCCTGATACCTCTGCTCCACAACACTCAGCTCCACTAACATCAAACGAGTGTCACGCATCAGGCGGAACTACACACTTGCTTCGTGGGGCGGGTCGGGCTCGAACCGACGACGACCGAATTATGAGTTCGGGGCTCTAACCAGCTGAGCTACCGCCCCCAGCGGGTGTAACAACTGTAGTAGGGGCCCAGGAAGGATCAATTCTTGGTCTGGGCGCTGATGTGGTATTTCCGGCCAGATTAGCAACTCGAAAAAATCACTTGTCGATTATTTGCATCTCATGCTTTCCCAAAGATGTCGGAGAGAGATTTCTGGCGGGGTAATCAGTTTCCTGGGCCGTAGAGTCCAAAGACGAGGTCGGGAGCACCGGCTTTGAAGGTGCCGGCTACCTGTGACCGGTAACCAATATCGCGGGTTCTCGCTAACAGGCTGCGACCTAGTGCCAACTGGCGTAACTCCCATGGTGGGTGATGAATGACATTACTCAAGTTGTAGAGAAGAATGTGACTCTAGCCAGTCCGGTGGTATCAGCACCTCAGGGAGCGCATAGGTCACGCCGTTTGAGGACCCTGCCGAGTCAGAGGCAAGGATTCCATTAACCACCACGCCATTCTCTGTCGAAATGTCCAACTTTTCCCCATTAGGGGTAACCACGAGCCCTTCAGTACCGTCGCCAGGCAAGATGATCTTGCCCTGAACAATGTGATACATAAGGAGTTCCGTGAGAGCGTCCGCGTTCTCCTCGAGCAAAAGGGCATCAAAGAGAGTGTCATCGAGAGCGTCAAAGGCCTCATTTGTTGGTGCAAAGATCGTATTGTCTGCAAGTTGAGTGACATCGATTCCAGCTACTTCCAGCAAATCAAAAAAGATACCAAGTTGTGGAACCGGTGATTCTTCGGTCACTCCTTTAATTGCAGAGCTTGACTCAGCAGTTGTTGCCCCCTCTGTTGAACCACCACACGCTGACAAAGTCAGTGCCGCTGCAACCGAAACAACCGCGATAGCCATACGACGCATTGCTCGCATTCTTGCTCCTTTAATTGAGGAATTCTGAGATTCTAATCTGCTCAATGCACACAAATCTAATTCTTTAAGGACTTAAGGATTCAGGCATTCTTCAAAACCGTTTGGTATGAGCACCTTATCGATTACATGAATGATTCCATTGTCGACAACGTTATCTCCGGAGGTCACAACCGCTCCATCAACAGTGATCACACCATCGGAACTCTCTTCAATGGCGGAAAACCCGACATCATCGAGAAATTTGGAGCCACCTGTGAATAAGTCGTCAGTGTAGTAAACAGAATCCTTAATGTGGTGAGTAATTAACTTTGAGAGACATTCCTTATCTTTGCGCAATCGATCGAGGACTTCGTCACCGAGCGCTACAAAAGCATCATCTGTTGGTGCAAACACAGTAACGGGACCATCATTAAACTGTCCGTCAAGGAAGTAGCCGAGGCCACCTGTTAAAATGTAGAGGAAGTTTTCTTTGGATTCAAGGCAAGCAACAATGTCTGCAGGAGAGACGTCTGGGCAAACTCTATTTGACGACAATTCCTGACTATCTTCCGCTACTTCAGTCTCTACTTCGGCCTCTGCGACTCCGTCTACTTCTGCCGATTCGGCTTCCTCTGTTGCGATTAAGGCTCCCCCCTTAATTGCAGAGCTTGACTCAGCAGTTGTTGCTTCATCTGTTGAACCACCACAAGCTGACAATGTCAGTGCCGCTACAACCGAAATGACCGAAATAGAAGTACGACGCATTGCTCGCATTCTTGCTCCTTTTATTGAGGAATTCTCAATTGCAACACTACCTCATGCACTCTTAGAAAATCAGTAAAGCCACATGTGTCTCAGACATGGGACGGGGGCCTATAAGCCTTAGTGACATGAATACGGTTTGTGAGGGAATGTGGGTCGCGTGCAGGTAGCGTGGAGGAGCCACAGAGAGCCAGTTGATTTCGGCAGACCCGTGTCTTATCGCTCAAAGTGTCCTGGCCTGAAAAACCTGGGAAGTACGGCACGACTGTTTATCAACAGTGCCCAAAAGGTTCACAGAGTTCACCGCTGTGATGGCAAAGTTCACCGCTGTGATGGCAAATCCACAATCACCACCACTCATACAGTTTCCGAAAGTGGGATTTAAGAAGAGTTCATGAACTGTTTGCCAGAACTGAAGTGAAGAAAAAGTACTGGTGTTACTCATGTTACAAATGAGGCATCTCGACGAAAAAATAATTGAAATATTTGTGAAAAGCGCTTGCGCGCCCATTTGCTTTGGGTGTAGAAATAACCCACTGAGCCGCAAGGTGAAGGTCGGATAAAAAAATTTGACAACTAGTCCGGGGAAGATCCGGAGACACCACATGCTGGTGAGGTCGGTTGGAAATATAAATTCGAAGGCGGAAAAAAGAACTGGCAAAGTGGCAACACGGAGTGAGCATCGCAAAACAGCAAAGAACGCGAAGGCCCTGGGAAACCAGACGGTGAAAAAAAGATCCGCCTAAATGGAAGTCCCCTCGAACTCATACTTCGAGGGGACTTCCTCATTTATAGAGCAAAAACCCGGCTAGTGAGCGTTGCCACGCCGAGACATCCCGGACGTTATGTCACTCTAGGGTGATTTTCGGGAGCACCTTGTTCAGCCATTTCGGTAGATACCAGTTGGATTTACCAAGAAGTGTCATCAATGAGGGCACCAAAACAAGGCGAACAATGAAAGCATCGATGAGAACGGCCGCTGTCAGAGCGACGCCGAAGAGCTTGATCGTGTCAATGGGTGTCGGGACGAATGAGATGAAAACAGCACTCATAATTGAGGCTGCGATCACAACCACCTTGCCGCTACCCGCAAGGCCATTAAGAACCGACTGACGGTTATCGCCCGTCTTCTCCCATTCCTCTTTCATTCGCGAGACAAGAAAAACTTGATAGTCCATTGAGAGGCCGAACAAGATCGCGAACACCATTACGGGCAAGAACGGAAGAATCGGCCCAGTTCCACTCACACCAAGTAATGAATCAGCAACACCCCACTGAAACACCGCAACCGTTACACCCATTGCAGCAGCAAAACTCAACAAACTCGTGATCGCTGCTGTCAGCGGTATCACAAGCGAGTGAAAGAGCAGGATCAAAGCGAGAAAACCTAGACCGACAACGAGCAGCAGGAATAGTGGTAAGACCTTAATCAGCACGTCGGTGAAATCAGTGGAAACGGCTTGACTTCCACCCACAAATATCTGTGTCCCATCCCTATCGCTAATTTCTATAGCGGTCGTATTTCGCAAACGCTCCAACGTGGCCGCAGTCGCTTCGTCTTGCGGTGACGTGGTGGGCTGAACTAATACAGACGTAACATTTCCACCGGCACCAAATGCATCCTTATTCAACTCAACAAGGGGCAGCATGTCCAGGCTAGGAATCGTGCTTGCGACACCTTCAGTTTCATTGAGAGCACGAATAGTCTGTTTAAGCGCTTCGAAATCACCGTCTTTTTTCGTTTCAACGGCAATGAAAAATGGACCGCTAACTCCTGGACCAAATCCTTTCGCCAGCAGGTCGTAGCCCGTACGCAGTGGTGTATTTTTGGCCTGACTTCCGTCATCAGGAAATCCCAATTGAAGTGAGAGCGCGGGGAATGCAAGGCCACCGATGAGAATCAAACTGAGCAAAACTGGTACGAGAGGTTTTTTCTGAAGCATTAAGCCGAATGCCCGCCAGCGCTTGGGATCCTCGGGATTGCTTTGTGGATTTTTTCCCCATGGCATCCGGATACCAAATGCCTTCGTACCCAACAAACTCAACAGTGCTGGCAACATAAACAGGGCTGAGGCCATCACCATAAGGACTGCAACTGCTGCGGCGATTGCTAACCCGTTGAAGAATTGAATCCCCAGAACAAACATTCCCAATAAAGCCATAATCACCGTGCTGCCTGCAAAGAGCACTGCGCGACCGGCAGTGCCCACTGACTTTAACGCAGCGTCTTTGGGCGACATGCCTTCTTGTAAACCTTGTCGATAGCGATTGGTAATGAATAGCGCGTAATCAATACCTACACCAAGACCGATCATCGCCGCCAATGTTGGCGCGAAACTAGCAACCGTTGTGAATTTGGCGACAACAATAACAAGTAACTGACCGCCTACTAATCCAATGACTGCCACAAAAATAGGAAGACCTGCAGCAATTAGGGATCCGAAACCAATAAGCAAAATAACAACAGCGGCAAGGAGACCAATCGCCTCACTGTTATCTCCTCCTGCTCCCGCGCCTTCAAGGACTCCCCCGCTGGCACCAACGGTAAGCGAGTCTGAATTTGCTGCCTGAACTAAATCAACAATCTTTGTTGCTTCCGCTGCTTTCAGGGTTGCGGTGTTAAAGCTCACGGTGGCGTACGCAACATCGCCTTGTGTACCTATTGGACTCACAGCTGCGTCAGTCGCTCTGGCTGCGCTACGAAGTGAATCCACTTCAGAGTTAAACTCTTTCTCCAACTTGTTGAGTTCAGACACGGCTCCTGGCAGAGCGCGCGCAACGGATGCGAGTTCAGTCGGTGAGATTTGCGCCAATGCTTCACGTATACCTAGCGGAATTTTGGCAAATTCTTGAAGACCACCCAGGGCTTGACCTACCTCTTCGAGTTCTTCTCTCGTGAGTCCGGTCGAGTCATCGGCGATAGCCTGATCAATGCTGCGGAGTCCAGCAATTACGTCAGGGGGCAACATCGAAAGCTTGGCAAGTAACGGGAGTACCTTGGCGATCTTGGCTAGATCTGCACCATTTGCCTCTGCCAGGGGAGCGATTCCCGCTAGGACCTTGGCAACTTGATCAATTTCCTTGTTCGTCAATCCGGTAACCTTGCGCAACTCTTTGTGAATCGCATGCATGAGGGATTTCTCAACAGAGACATTCACTTCCGTTTTGCATTTGCTACCCACGTTCTTTTTATACGGACTCGTTACGCAGTCAACTCCATCAAGACCTGCAATGGACTCAAGTAAGGGTTGAATTGCCTTTTGAGTTTTTTCATCGGTCACTGAACCTTGAGTGGGTGACCAAATGATTTTGATACTCGCGTTATTGGAACCACCCGAGTTCAGTTCCTCAAGCAGTTCCTGGGCCTTTGTGGACTGAGCGCCCGGCAGCGAAAAACTGTCATCGAATTTCGAGTCAAGACTTGTTGCGAAAACCCCCAGTCCCACGATTAACAAAAGCCAAATGAGCAAAGCGATGACGGGACGCTTAATGGCGAACTTACTCATGTGGGAAACCTACTCGCCACTCACGGCTGATCTCCATCAAGGAGCTTCTGATTCAACTGGCTAAATGTGTACTGCGAGGCATCGGCATTGCGCTTCAGCACCCACACCAGGTCAAAGCGCTCCTCGGGCCATGCGCTCGGTACATCGTCCAAATTGACAACTGGGAATTGTACGATTGCTGCAGGAATTTCCCCGTGGTGCCACACCACCAAGGTGTCGAGAGCTTGCCCGACAATGTGAGTTGCGAGGTGATGTTCATGGCCGTGTGGGAAATCAACGTTGACCGTGATGCTTAGTGCATCCGCGAGTGGCTGAGCGGTGTTGAACTCTCGAGTACTGTGTGAGTCCGAATTCGGCGCGGTTGCATAAATTGCCGCTGGTGTGACCAGACCCGGATACTCCGACTGCTGCGCCAACTTGAATAACCCTGCTAAGGCTCCTGCCCGCTGCCACCCGCGAACCGAGAGGGCGTGGGAATCTTCCTTCCCGTGCTGATTCACCCCAAATGGAGCACCCGATTCACTTGGCTTTTCACCGTGTCGAATGAACATGATGGTGTTTGGGGATTCTTTGGACACGGCGATCGGATTAATTGTCACCCGTCAATCTTAATTGGCCCAGAAGTTTGGTCCCTCATATTCAGTAAAACACTGCAGCATAGAGTCGAATTTCCATTCCAAGCGATCGCGTCAACGCTGAATTCAGCTCTGGTCTGGAGCCCATTAGTTACTGATCAATTTCTCTCCAATCTCCTCTCCTTTGCCCGTATCATTCGTCCATGGCTTTCAACAAAAGACTCGCCCGGATCACTGTCGTTGCTGCGATTGCTGCGTGCGCGCTCGTTATGCCAGTGAACTTGGCAAGCGCCGAAACCATCTCGGTGGATGTCGGCACCAAGGTGAGCGACGGCCTGCCGATCACCGGCAATGGGCAGAATCTGCCCTCCATGGGTTTAACAACCGGCTACTGGTTTACCGGTCCAAGCCCCGCACCCCTTGTAGTTTCCTACTATTCCTCTGGCGAGGCCCTGAAACATCAGTCCGAGATCTCCGTCGCGGCGCTCAAATGGACACGCTCGTGGGTGAAGAAGGAATGCGGGAGCACCAAACCTGCGAAGGTTCGCGCATGCAAGGCAGCAGCTGTCTTTGATATTGATGAGACACTCTTTAGCAACTACGAACTGTTCGTGGAGACTGATCCGCAATTCACCATTCCGTCCAGCGCAGATATTTCGGCGGCGAATGAGAACTGCACCCGCCCGGTCATAGCGCCAGTCCGTGCACTCTTCAAGGCTTTTACAAAACTCGGGGTCACGTCCTTCATTATCACCGGTCGACCTGAGGCTGATCGTGTTTCTACCGCGACCTGCTTGGCTGAGGCAAGAATTACCGGCTACGGCGATCTCATAATGATGCCAACCGGCAATACCCAAAATGCAGCCAACCGCAAAGCCGATCAGCGACAAGCACTTATCAAAAAAGGCTGGAAGATTGGACCGAGCATCGGCGATCAGATCAGCGACATGGCCAATGGCTCCATGCAGCATGGATTCCTGCTGCCGAACTTGATGTACTACGTCGCCTAGCCGAGGTCGGCGCAACTGATAGAAGTTTCATTTTGTTAATGAGATAGGGCTTCTTGCGCACGCTCTCCACGCTTGCGACCTACAACTGCTCCGACAATTAGAGCAAGTATGGCCACCGTCGGGGCGATTAATTCCCAACCTGAAGGCAACGGAAACACCTGCAAGACAATAATTGCAACCAGAATCCCAATTCCCGCCATGGGAATGGCAGCCAACCAGCGGCGTGGGCCTGACCATAGAACTTTTATCGCTGCCGCGCAGGCCGTGCAATAGGCGGCCGCAATTAGGACGCCTGCCATATCGCTGACCATTTCAAAAGCGGAGAAAGAATCAAATGCAGTTGTAATGGCGGCGAAAATAACCAAAACAAACGCCGCGGCCCCCACGGTATAACTCCCTCGAACCGGAGTTCCCTGCACTGAAAGTTCGCCAAAGCGACTAGGAATAACCGAATCGCGACCGAAGGCGAAGAGAATGCGTCCCCCAGCAATTTGAGCACCAACCAAACATGCGAATGAGGACACGGCACCACCCAGAGTGATCAGATCTCCCATGCCGTCAGCGACATAAACATTGGCAAGGTCACCAGGGAGCGAGCCTGAGGCCGAAAACTTCTCGAGTTGATTCGGTGCCGTTCCAAATGCCCAAACCGCCACCGTAGTGACAAAAATGTAAAACAAACTCGACAGCACGGTTACGAAAATCAGTGCACGGGGAATAGATCTCTTGGGGTTATCGGTTTCTTCACCGGCGGCCGCAGCCCCTTCAAACCCTGCGCTGGAAAGCAGTGCGAAAGTGAGTGCGAGGGCAATCGGTCCAATGGCTAAACCCTCAAGTGTGAAAACCGACCAATCAACGGTCTGTCCCTGGGGGCCGCCGCCATTGATGAGTTTGGACAGTGTGATCCCGCAGACCACAAGAATTGCGATCATGGTCAGCCCTTCAAGAATAAGCAATATGTGACCAAGAGTCTTAATCGTGCGCCCAGCAAGAAATGAAGTGATGGGCACCATCAAAAGAGCGATAATGAGCGAAACAAAACTGGGCAGGGTTGGTCCGCCCAGTGCCCCAATCAGCGAAATAGTGAATATGCCGAAAGAAACTGCCGTGAGGGATGCAAACGTGACGTAAGCGGTAATCAGCCACAAACCAGCAACTGTTCCTGTTCGAGGACCTATCTCAACGCCAACTAGGCCAAAAAGTGAACCTGCCGAACCACGACGCCGAGTCAGGACCACGAATGAATACACCATGATTCCCAACGGAATAGCGGCGAGAACAAATATGAGAGGAGTCACCGCGCCCACTTGTTCGGAAATTGCCTGCGGGTTGAGGGACACCGACATGCTCGGTCCCATAACTGCCAATGAGATGGCAACCAAGCCCAAAAGACCCAAATTCCTGCGTAAACCGGGCATTCTATAAACCTTTCACAATTGGGGATAAATGTTCATGTTGCGCTTGTGGTGTCGATCAAGATCAGAAAACATTAAGGGTCGCAACGGTTTTCCGCTGCGACCCCAACGCTCCCCCACTTGGACTCGAACCAAGAACCCTCCGATTAACAGTCGAATGCTCTGCCAATTGAGCTATGGGGGAATGACCGACGAACACTATCAAGTGACCAAGCGCCCACTACACCCCGAGGGTGTTTCGCAGCTGTGCCAAAGCGCGGTCAGCACTCGCCGCTACCCGTGGATCACCGGGATCGAGCTCCCCGTGAAATTCGATCAGCCACGAGATTTCAGTACTATCGGGCTCACGCCGTCCAATTGCCGTAATGCTGCCCCCTGTTTCCAAGGTTAATGTCTCTCGAAACAGAACGCTTGCGGTAACCCGGTCCCGAACCATGGGTGGTACTTGCCCACAGGGGTCAAGATGAAGCTTGCTCACGACATTCGCATTGGTCGTCACTTCCAGCCAAGGCTCCTCCCAGGTCGCCTTCGCGATCTGGTTCCACGCAATGCGTTGCGGATAAGTAGTTGTGGCGAAGTAGAGCGCCGAATCGGTCGCGATCACAACAGGTGGTTCATAGGCCTTAGGGCCAAGGGCCGTTGCCATGATGCGCTCGCTTTTAGGAACGTTCAACAATTTCGCGTCGGCCTTTAGCTGTTTTTGAAATTGATTACGACCGAACATCAGGCCTCACCAAATGAGATCTCACGAAGTGAGCGCCGATATGTTTCCAATTCAACAAGTTGATTCAACAATTGGGTTGGTTCTCCACTTTCTTCAGATCTGGTGAGTTGACCTTTAAGTTCGTCAATTTTTTTTGATGAGTCCACTTCAAGTAATCGAGCAATCATGCCGACCGCGTATCGATCCTGTGTTCCTGGTTCTGTAGGCATTGGTTCGACCGTCAGTTCACGAATCGTAGAGCGCACTTCGTCGTTCTCTGCGTTAGCGAGCACCGCATCGATCCAAGCCATACCTTCACGTTCCTTTGAGGGCCCACCTGCTTTAGCGATAGCAACGTGAACCGCTGCGGCCTTGGGGTGAATGTAGGTTGATTCGTCAACAGATGCATACCAATCGCTGACCGCAGCGGGCAGTTGCAATGCAGCCTTGAGTGATTCGCGTTCAACACTTGACCCGATGGTGGATTTGCGGGGCTGATTTGATGCTGGCGCGCTCCCGCCGATTGCTTTTGCAACGGTTGCTGGGTCCATGCCGAGCCAACCTGCCAATCTACGGGAGTATTCCGGGCGCAGCGCCGAGTCCCGGATTTTGCGAATAATCGGGGTGGCCTCTTGCAAAGCTGAAATGCGACCTTCACTGGTGTTCAGATCGTATGAGGCCAAAGCGGATTTAATGGCGAACTCGAAAAGTGGTACTCGGCTCTCAATGAGGGCACGCACAGCAGCATCCCCTTTCTGCAGTCGCAGATCACAAGGGTCAAGACCGCCGGGTTCAACTGCCACAAATGTTTGGGAGACAAATTTCTGGTCTTCCTCGAAAGCTCGCAAAGCAGCTTTCTGCCCGGCCGCATCTCCGTCGAAAGTAAAAACGACCTGTCCACGCATGCGGTCATCGTCCATAAGAAGTCTTCGCAATACCCTGATGTGATCCGCGCCAAATGCGGTGCCGCAGGTCGCGACCGCTGTTCCCACACCAGCAAGGTGCGCGGCCATCACGTCGGTGTAACCCTCAACAATGACGGCTTGCTGTTCTTTGGAAATCAGACGCTTGGCAAGGTCAAGTCCGTAGAGCACGTGGCTCTTTTTATAGATAGGTGTTTCCGGGGTGTTGAGGTATTTGGGTCCTTCATCATCGTCGTACAACTTTCGGGCCCCAAAACCAATTACTTCACCACCCAGTTCGCGGATCGGCCAGACCAGCCGGCCACGGAATCGGTCATAGATTCCTCGGTTCCCTTGAGATACGAGTCCACCAGCGAGTAGTTCCTGGTCGGTGAAACCGGCTTGACGAAGGTGATTGGTGAGGGCGTCCCAACCTTTTGGCGCGTATCCCACATTGAAGGTGGCACAAATCTCGGATTCAAATCCGCGCTGGGTAAGGAACTCTCGCCCCGTTTGTGCCTCCGGGGTGAGAAGTTGGGCTTGGTAGAAATCTGTTGCCTTTTTATGGGCCTCCACTAAACGCTTGCGCTGCCCCTGTTGCTTATTGGGGCTTGCTCCACCGTCAACGTATTGCAGCTGGACCCCGGCTTTATCAGCAAGTTTTTCAACCGCTTCGGCAAAACTCAGGTGATCAATTTTTTGCACAAAACTGAGCAGGTCTCCGCCTTCACCGCAACCAAAGCAGTACCACATACCTCTGCTGGGTGTTACGTGAAAACTGGGTGAACGCTCTTCATGAAATGGACACAATCCCTTCAGAGAACCCCCACCGGCGGTCTTCAGAGTGACGTATTCAGAGACCACTTGGTCGATTCGAGCGCGCTCGCGGACGAGGGCAATGTCCTCGTCTCTGATTCGGCCCGCCATGTGGGCAGTCTACGTCCGGTGCGGACAGGGGCCGTGATCCAAGGTTGAATGCTCCTATGGCAAATGACGATTCCGGGCTAGATGTTGCGAAGCTTCGAGCTGACACCCTCGGGTGCACCGAGGTGGTTCACCTCAATAACGCTGGGAGCGCTTTACCACCGTCAATCGTCGTTGACACCATGATCGAGCATCTGCGCCTTGAGGAAATGATCGGTGGGTACGAGGCACATGCTCGCACCGCCAATCGCATCGATGCGGTTCGCGACTCGATCGGCACTCTGCTGGACACGAGCGGTGCAAATATCGCCCTCAGCACCTCTGCCACAGACTCGTGGGATCGAGCTTTTAGTGCCATCACTTTTGCTGGAGATTTTGGACCCGACACGAGAATTCTTGCATCCTCCTCGGAGTATGCATCCAATGTTTTGCCGGTAATGCAATTAGCTCGTCACTACGGGGTTCAACTTGAATTTATTCCCGATGACAACAGCGGGGTAACCGACGTTGCTGCATTGGAGTCAATGTTGGATGACGATGTTGCGGCAGTTCTCATTAATCACTGCCCTAGTCAGAATGGGTTGATCAACCCGGTGGCCGCGATTGGCCATGCACTTGCGCGCGCACAATCAAATGCTTGGTACCTGGTTGATGCCTGCCAGTCGGTTGGACAACTTCCGGTTGACGCAATTTCCATTGGCGCTGACTTCTTGAGCGTGACAGGACGTAAGTTTGTTCGGGGCCCCCGTGGAACTGGTTTCATGTATTGCTCGCCACGCGCATTGGCTGAACTTGAACCCTTCCCCGCTGATTTACACGGAGCAAACTGGAACCCTGATGGTTACAGCATGCGAACCGATGCGCAGCGTTTTGAAGCGTGGGAAAAAAGCTATGCGGCTCTTCTGGGGTTGGGTGCCGCGGTTGACTACTCACTGGCACTTGGCATGGATGCCATTCATATGCGGATTAACTACCTCGCATCTGAATTGCGCCTGCTGCTGGCTGAAATTCCTGGTGTGCACGCACTTGACCGTGGCATTGAAAAAAGCGGGATCGTCACGTTTAACCACGATCGCGTTGAGGCGGCAACAATTGTTGCTGGGCTAAAAAGCTCAGGAATCAACGTGTCCTTGGGAACACCCGAATACTCACAGGTTGACTACATGGCTCACCAAGTGAGTTCACTGGTTCGTGTATCACCGCATGCTTTCAATACCTACGAAGAACTCGAGCGTTGCACCGATACGGTGCGCGGTCTCACAAACTAGAAGTTGCTGGCTAACGACAAAATTGGGTGTGCCACTGCTCAATACTGATGTCGGTCAGGCTGGCGACCTGATCAATCACCACCCGGAAACGCTGGGCATCGGTGGTCGCCTCTTCAAATGTTGGCTTGAGCCAACGCTCAAGATTGCGACCGGCGTCCAGTACTAGTGCGTGCACGAGCTCAGCAATGATTTCACGTTGGCGCGCATATGCTCGATCCGCTCCAGGGCGGTTCATGACCCACTTAACCGCTACTGATTTCATAACCGCAACTTCATCACGCACCTCTTGGGGAACAATCAAAGTGGCGTCATAGCGGGTGAGTCGCTGATCCCCGAACTGCTGCTGGGTGGCGATCTGGGCTGAAACACTGAAACGACCGATCAGGTGACTGGTGAACTTCTTGAGCATCACCATGCTGCGCATCGAGCCATCAAATGAACTCGGGAAATAGTCGAGGTTGCGAAGTCGAGACACCGCTTCCTGCAATTGCTCGAGCGAAACCTCAGGCAAATACCGTTGCTGGGCAATTAAACAGAGTTCATCGGTAACATTTTTATCCCCGAATTCAAGAATGGATACCAGGCCTGAGTGAACGGCGTCTTCAAAATCATGAACCGAATACGCAACGTCGTCTGACCAATCCATAACTTGCTCTTCAAGACACGTTTGGGTTCCCGGTGCACCTTCGCGCAACCAAGCGAAAACTTCGGCGTCATCTTCGTAGTAACCAAACTTGGGGTTTCCTGGGGTTCGTGCCCACGGGTATTTGCAGGATGCATCCAATGATCCACGGGAAAGGTTCAGCCCGGCAGACTCGCCACTCTCGGTGAGGACTTTTGCTTCAAGGCGACTGACAACTCTCAGCGTTTGGGCATTTCCTTCGAAACCACCAATTGAATCAGCGAGGCGATTAAGTTCGTCTTCACCATTGTGACCAAATGGTGGGTGACCGAGGTCGTGGGCGAGCCCGGCAACTTCCACCAAGTCGGCGTCACAACCCAAAGCGTCGCCCAATTCCCGGGCGATCTGAGCGACTTCCAGGGTATGGGTCAATCGGGTACGCGGGAAGTCCGCGACACCGGCTAGCTGCACCTGGGTCTTGGCGGCAAGGCGACGCAACGCCGAAGAGTGAAGGACGCGGGCCCGATCACGGGCGAATGCACTGCGGATATTTTCCTTGACCGGCTCAACTACGGGGCGCGCAACGTCATGTTCGTTGTAACCTGCAGGAATCGCCACATGCGTGACTTTACTTGCCGGTGAGTATCCGCGGGACCTGCCATTGGTTGTACAGGTAAAACCACACCAAGGCGATTGCTTCGCGGGCAATGTACTCGGAAGTGAGTGCCGATGCCCCTTCCCTTGATGAGGGTGTCATGTGGGCGTCAACTCCGTATTTTCCTGCTGTCACCTGCGCCCGGGCTGAGTGAGCCGAATCGGTCACAATCGTGGCCGAACTCCAACCCAAGTCTTTGAGCAATGTCGCAACCACGGCCAACGTTCCCAAGGTGTCAGTGCCCGTGGGCTGATAAATCACGTCATTGGCTGGGATACCCAATTTTTCAAGTTCTTTTTGGGATCTTTCAAATGCTCGCTGCGGCCCGGTCATCATGATGACGGGAGCGACCCCTGCCGCGTAGAGCTCCGCTGCCCGCTTAAGTCGATCATTTTTGGCAGCTGCCTGGTTATTCCACGCACCTGTTGGATCCATCACCACGATTACTTGCGTCTGGGTTTCATCTTCAATCTGCGAAGTAAGGACAATCTGAGCAGCAGCCCCAATCGGGATCAGAAGCAGCAAACTGACACCTACGGTAAGCACTAATGTGAAAATGCGCGCTGGCGAAGTTACCGGTTCCAGAGCCACTGCCCCATGTTCACA
>JBIIOS010000038.1:0-14552 GCA_044336805.1 Candidatus Nanopelagicales bacterium | reverse complement strand
ACACTGCGTATGGGTCTTGATTCAGCACGTCGGTTCGCCGGTTGGCGCGAATTAGGTAAGAGCAACTGCATCAAGATCATCAACGAAGCTCGAGTGGCGCTCCTAGAAATGGGTCGTCGCCTAACAGGTGAAGGTCACTTCAGTCATCCGCGCCAGATTTTCATGGCGCTCGATGGCGAACTTGATCGACTGGTTCTTCAACCTGATCTTGTTACCGCTGCAATTGCCCAGCGTGAAGCGGACTGGAAAGAATACGCAGACCTGGACGTGCCATTGTTCCTTGACGCACGTAATCCACGAGTCCCGATCGCCCAACTAAAGCGCATGTCGAGTGAAAAATTTGGTGTTGCCGGTGTTGGTGACTCCTTGACCGGGACTGGCGCATCCGCTGGAGCGGCAACGGGTCGGGCTCGCATCATCACGGACACTGCTGACATCGCAGCTTTTGAACCCGGTGATGTGTTGATCGCCCCGCAAACAGATCCGTCATGGACACCACTGTTCGTGGTAGCGAGTGCCGTTGTCGTTGGAGTGGGCGCGCCTAACAGTCACGCGATGATTGTTAGCCGCGAGTTGGGTATTCCGTGTGTTGTCAGTCTGGAGGGTGCAATCCACAAGATCCCCGAAGGCGCAATGGTTACTGTTGACGGTTCCACCGGCACGGTCACCATCAACTCACTGGCATAGTAAAAGTATCGATGGCAAAGAGTCCAAAGTGACCGAGCCTTTATTGGCCTACCCCGTGCTTCAGTACGCATTCGTCGTCGACGACCTCGACGAAGGAATGCGGCACTGGACGCGGGCAATGGGGGCCGGTCCGTTCTTTGTTATTCGCGATTTCCTGGGCAATGAGTTGACGTATCGGGGGGCGCCAAGTTCAACGCGAGTCAACTATGCCTTCGGGCAATGCGGCCCGGTGCAGATTCAATTGATTTCCCAAGACGACCCTGGGCCATCGATCTACCGGGACATGTTCGCCCCGGGGGAGGGTGGGTTGCACCACGTGTGCGCACTCGTTCCCCTCGAGGATTGGGATGCACAGTTGGATCGATTCACGGAAGCCGGTTACGAATGTGCGTCATCACTGACAACAACCGTGCCCGCGGTCTACTTCGATTGCCGTAAGGACCTAGGTCACTTTGTTGAACTCTACGGCCGGACTGAGCGCACCGAAGGATTTTTTGCAATGGTGGCTGCAACCCACGAGAACTGGGATGGCTACACAGATCCCGTCCGCTCGCGTGATGGATCCCCTGAAGTCGGTGTCTAATGCGCGAGCCACTGATCCGCTACCCGATCGTCCAATACGCCTACGTTGTCGAAGACCTTGATGCAGGGATTAAACATTGGGTTGAAGTCATGGGCGCCGGGCCATTTTTTGTCAGCCGCAATCACCGTGGACGCGATCACACCTATCGGGGGACGCTCGACGAAGCAGTGTTCTCTTACGCCTTCGGGCAGGCGGGCCCCGCGCAGATTCAATTAATCCAGTGCATGGACAATAGCCCTTCGGTGTATCGAGACATGTTCGCCCCCGGTGTTGAAGGTTTTCATCACGTTGCATGTTTGGTACCGGCAGCTGACATGCCAGCAGAAGTAGCTCGCTTCGTTGACGCTGGCTACGAGGTCGCATCCACATTGCATTCATATGTCCCCGTTGCCTACCTCGACTGCCGCAGCACCCTCGGATTCTTTGTTGAGTTACACGGACTTAACGAAGATGTCGAGGAACTATTCACCGAGATCCGTGAAGCGCACCACAATTGGGATGGTGTCACCGAACCCGTCCGTGTCCGAAATAAAACCTCATCAAAATAAATTCACATGTTTAGGAGCGCAATGACCGACCAACCAGTATTTGACCTCGTGCCACTGGCAACTGTTCGAGTTACCCGCGGTGACGTTTACCGACTGGGGCAAACAGCATTCAACAAGCGCGTGATTGGAAGCATTGCTAACGGACGTTGGGAAGGTGAGCGGCTCAGCGGCGAGATCATTGCTCCGGGAGGTGACTGGGCGATCCCTTCTACCGATGGAAAAGTGATGCTGCTCGACGTTCGACAATTGTTACGAACCGATGACGGTGCCTTGGTATACATCACCTACAAAGGTCGGTGCGATCGAGAACGCGGTACGTACACGGTTGCTCCAACTTTTGAAACAGACGACGAACGTTATGCGTGGCTCAACGTGGTCCAGGCGGTTGGCCAGGGACGAAGTGATGGTGAGGACATCGTTTATTCGATGTACGAGGTTCGTTAATGCCTCAGGTTGCAATCGTTACAGGTGCTGGCACTGGGATCGGTCAGGCGACCGCACAGATGTTGCACGCGCGCGGCTATCAAGTTATTGCGGCTGATCGTGATGCACGGGCACTTGCATGGACCAGTGGTGTTGAAGGGCTAAAAGGTTTTGTGGCTGACGTCAGTGTTGAATCTGACAACGAAGCCATGGTGAATGCGGCTCTGGAAACTTTCGGCGGGCTCGATGTCCTTGTCTTAAACGCGGGCATTGCCCGACGCACACACTGGGAAGCCGCAGATGCGGTTGATGCCTACGACGCAATCATGTCGGTGAATGCGAGAGGTGTGGTGTTAGGTATTCGACATGCCGCTCCGAAAATGGCAGAGAGCGGTGGTGGGTCAATCGTTGTTGTTGCTTCGACTTCCGGTGTTCGAGCCGACCCGGAGCGTTTTGCCTACAACGCTTCAAAAGCTGCAGCAATAAATCTTGCTCGCGCAGCGGCATTGGATTGGGGAGTCCGAGGTGTGCGCGTCAACGTAATGGCGCCGGGCCCGACCATGACGTCAATTTTCCAGGGAGGAAAGCTCACTCCCGATCACCTTGCCGAATTGACTCGCAATATTCCGTTGCAACGTCTTGGCACACCCGATGAACAGGCGGAAGCGATTTGTTTCCTCGCCTCACCTGCTGCCAGTTTTATCACGGGTGCGGTGCTGATGTGTGACGGTGGCATTACTGCCAATGCTGGCATCTTTGCGCCGCCTAGTTTGTCGACCGATTAGTACTTCGTTAAACAAGTCAAAGGAGACACCGCCATGGGAGATTTCGATACGACTGAGATCAGTTCGCGTGAGGCGATCCGCGAGGCAGCTTTTCGCTACGCCCGCGGCGTTGATCGACTAGATCTTGACTTGATGAAAAGTGCTTATTGGCCCGATGCAACCGATGATCATGGTCGGTTTGTCGGTAACGGTTGGGAATTCGCGGAACGGGTTGTGGGAACTCATGACCGCTGGCTGAGCACAATGCATTGCAATATGCAACATTCCATTGAGTTCGACGACCGCGATCACGCGCGCGGTGAGATTTACAACATCACCTACCTCGTGCCACGTGGTGGCGGTGACTGGTCAGTGTGGTTGGGCCGATACTTGGATCGTTATGAGCAGCGTGATGGCGAATGGCGAATTGCGCATCGGATTTGTGTGCATGAAGCCACCACCACAATTGCACACGCACCGATGGTGGGAGACATGTCAAACTTTCGTACCGGCGAGGCTGACCGTCCACGCGGTGATCAACCGCTAGGTATGTGAAGCGGTACTTAATTCGCTGCTGCAGCAAGACCCGCTAAACGTCCAAATACAAGGATCGGGCCAAGAGTTCCGCCAGCACCGCCGTAAGCCATTGCGGTGGGCGCCGCAGCAACGTTACCTACCGCGTAAAACCCGGGAATAGGTTGTGAGTGGGTATCCAAAACGCGTCCGGTGCTATCTATTCGTGGACCGCCACTGGTACCCAAAGTGCCGGACTCAATCTGTACAGCATAGAAAGGCGCCTCATCAATCCGCCCGAGTGTTGAGGCCTTCGTAAACCGATATTCACCGTCACCACTCCAACGGTCATAGGCACTGTCACCGCGACCGAAGTCTGCATCTGAATCTGAATCAACAAAACCATTCCAGCGTTCAACACTCGCTTCGAGTCCATCAGGATCAATACCGACCTGCTCCGCGAGTGCTCTCAATGAATCTGCTCGGGGTATCCAGTCTGCAATAGGTTCTCCGGCCGGTGTGCCAAATGATCCGTACCGCTGTGCATTTTGGCCGTCAAAGATGAGCCAGGCCGGAAGGTTGGTGTAGCCAAATGACATCGGGTCCATTTGGTGGAATGCACCACCGAGAGCGTTGTAATTGGTGGCCTCATTAGTGAAACGCCTCCCGTACCGGTTGACCATGATCGATCCTGGCAGTGTCCGTTCGCGGTTAACCAGGTTGGAGCGCTCTGCACCAAAAGCAATGTCACCGGGAATTTTTACCGCGGGAACCCACCACGCCTGGCCCATGTTTGCGAGCCGGGCGCCAGCCCGCATTGACATGAGAAGTCCATCGCCCGTGTTGGTGGGGACCGAGGTTGGTGCGGTCATTGGTCCACGCAGGAATTCTTGAACAAGTTCACTGTTCCATTCGAAGCCGCCGGTTGCCAAGATGACACCGCGGCGCGCGTACACGGTTTGTTCAACGCCGTTGACCACGAGCTGCACTCCGGTGACCCGACCATTTTCGACAATGAGTTCTTTTGCGGTGGCTTCGAGAACGGGCTCAATCCCGAGGTCAAGCAAAGCCTTGATGATCGGGCCAATGAGTGCGCTGCCACAACCACGCAGGTCGTTGTCGACTCGGCGTTGTAGTTCGTCCGGTTCGAGAAAACCTGCGCCGCCACCGAGTGTTGTGTCGGTGATTTTGAGGTGCGCCCCACGCTTACTGCGGCCCACTTTCTCTTGCCACGGTCCAAGGCTCGCGTAACTAAAAAGACCAGGATCAAGGGAGCGACCACCGTTGGGTTTTCCGCCAGGGTTTTCTGGGTGGTAATCGGGGTAGTTGGGCAGAAGGGAGAAACGCACTTCGGTGACTTCTTCGAGCCACTGGACGGTGGCGCGGCCGTTGTCGACAAATGTTTGCGCGAGTTCAGGGTCCATGCGACCTAGTGAAAGTGAATTCAAATAGTTGACGGCATCTTCGCGAGAGTCAACTATTCCTTCAGCATCTTGACAGTGGTTTAGTGGAACCCATGTGACGCCGCCAGAGATTGCGGTTGAGCCACCGAGAAGGTTGGCCTTTTCATAGAGTCCAACATCGGCGCCCGCTAATGCGGCGCTGAGTGCGGCCGTGAGACCTGCTGCCCCGGTGCCCAGAACAACAACGTCTTTCTCGACAATGGATTGCATAGGCAGAATCTACCGTTAGAGTCATGTCCTTGTAGAGCAACGTCTTGAACGTGAAAACGTGAAAACGTGAAAATGTGAAAAGGAGCGGCATGTCCATTGAAGGTCTTCTTGTTGAAATGCAAAGCGACATTCTTCGAATTACTTTCAACCGGCCCGATCGACTAAATTCCCTGTCCGCCGAGATAGTGCATGTGGTGGCTGACACCATTGATGCGGCACCCGCACAAGGAGCGCGGGTAGTCGTTCTCACAGGTGCCGGCCGGGCATTTAGCTCCGGCGCGGATGTTGGTGCCGATGGCGCTCCCCCCGGATTAGACACCCTAGATGCAGGGAACCGATTAGTAACATCTATCACCCTTTCGCCCACTCCGGTGGTTGCCGCGGTTAACGGAATCGCCGCCGGCATCGGCTGCTCAATCGCACTTGCGGCCGACCTCGCCATTGCATCAGAGTCGGCTGGATTCATGCTCGCTTTCACCAAAATCGGACTCATGCCAGACGGTGGGGCCTCGTTGTTCGTGCCAGCGGCAGCAGGTCGGGCTCGAGCAATGAGGATGGCTCTCCTGGCCGAGAAAATCAGTGCGAAAACGGCTGCCGAATGGGGTTTGATCGCCGAAGTAGTCCCCGATACAGGGTTTGAGGCCGCCGTAGAGTCAGTAGTCACACAGTTGGCGAGCGGGCCACCACTTGCCTTAGCCGCCACCAAGCGGGTGCTCAACGCAGCAACGCTCTCATTGCTCGCTGAAGTCTTACAGGCCGAGCGAGATGGCCAGGAGCCGCTACTTACAAGCGCTGATTTTGCTGAGGGAATGGCAGCATTTCAGGAGAAGCGCGCGGCCCAATTCACCGGGTTGTAGGGTGCCATATTCCGGTAAGATCCGGACAGTCACAAAGAGAACTACTAAAATCTAACTAGTTGATTTCCGGTGCCTAACAGCCCGGATCCCTTATCGAAGGAGCGCATCTGATGGGAAAGCTTGACGGAATGGTCGCAGTTGTTACTGCCAGCACTCGCAGCATTGGTTTTGGCGTTGCCAAGGCTTATTTGGCTGAAGGCGCAAAGGTTGTATTGAGTGGCCGAAACGCAGAAAAGGGTGCCGCTGCAGTGGCCGAACTAGGTGGCGGACCGAACGTTCACTTCATCGCATGCGATGCAACCAAGCAGGCTGATGTTGAAGCACTCGTCGACGGCACTGTTAAGCATTTCGGGCGGATCGACATCGCAGTATTCAACGCAGGTGGCGTTGCCGCTACTTCAATGCTCGCTGACTTCAGTGACGAAGAATGGCAGTACGAGCTGAATTTCAACCTCAACCATTGCTTCTGGGGAACTCGCCGGGCAATCAAGTACATGGCTCCGCAGAATTTTGGTCGGATTATCAACATGTCATCGATGTACGGCAAGATCACGACCGTTGGTGTCGCCGGTTACATCACCAACAAGCACGCGATCATCGGTTTCTCCAAGGCTGCAGCACACGAAGTTGGGCTCGCGGGTATCACCGTCAACGCTGTGTGTCCCGGCTTTGTCGAGACCGACATGTTCTTTGAGACCGGACCCGCGACCGTAGCAGCCATGGGACTCCCCGACATGGATGCTCTTGCAGCCATCATGTACAGCCCCACAGCAATCAAGCGACCTAACACGGTTGAAGAAGTTGCCGCAATGTGCACACTGCTCGCTTCCAAAGAAGGCGCCGGCATGACAGGTGGCTCATTCAACGTTGATGGTGGCGCTTCGCCTTACTAATTGGCGAATTTGCTAGTGCAATAAATTCTTGTTGCACAACCTCAACGTAAGGGTGGTCGCATGTCCTATTTCTCTTCGATAGACCAGGGGTTTGAAGGTCGCACTGCGATCGTCACCGGTGGTTCGGCAGGGATGGGGCGCGCAATCGCATTGGCTTTCTCTGCCGCCGGCAGCCGCGTTATCGTCACTGATATCGCGGATGCCGGCGGTGAGGAAACCGTTGCACTCATTCATTCGGCAGGTGGCGAAGCCAAATTCGTCCACACCGATGTTTCCAAAAGCCAAGATGTTCAAGCCATGGTTTCGGCGTGCGTTGACGCCTATGGCGGCCTTGACTTCGCCGTAAATGCAGCGGCTATTGAGTTTGAGGTGGATCTTCTCGCTGATCTGCCCGACGATGAGTGGGATCGAATGCTTGATGTAAACCTGAAATCAGTATTCCTCTGCATGAAATACGAAATCCGCGCGATGCTCGCGGCCGGCAACGGTGGCGCAATTGTCAACATCGCTTCCACTAGTTCTTATCGGCCCCAGCCGCACCAGTCCGCATACACGGCCAGCAAGTTCGGTGTTCTTGGATTAACGAAATCCGCTGCATTGGATTACGCACCGCAGGGCATCAGAATTAATGCAATCTGCCCAGGTTCTATTGATACCCCAATGTTGCGCAATGCAATCGAGCGCCGCGGCCGCGACCCACAGGAGGTCGCCAACCGGCTTTCCTTACTCGGTCGCTTTGGCACCCCGGACGAAATCGCGTCGGCCGCACTGTGGCTGTGTTCAAGCGCTGCGGGATTCACAATCGGTCATGCGCTCGCAGTTGATGGTGGCTATTTGTCTCGTTAGCGCAGGTCGACTGGTTCCAATTTGATGAGTCGTCCGCCGATCAGCCACTCGGAAATGTAAACATTGCCTGCTCGGTCGGTCGCGATTCCGTGCGGAGTGTTGAACACGCCGTCTTCGAGTTCGGGGCGGACGGTTGTTCCGTCCGCATCGAGGGTGTTAGGCCAGCCGGGTCTGTTCCGACCTTCCAAATCCCCGCGACCGATAATTCCCACAACCTGGTCATCGCTCCCCAGAATGGCCAGCCGGCCATCGAGTTCGGCCACGATCAGATCGTCGCCAAGACGGGCGAATCCTCCCGGGCTGATGAGGGTACCCACGCCGATAACACGCAGGAATTTGCCATCCGTGTCGAATACTTGGATTCGGGCATTTTCACGATCTGCGACGTACACCTCGGGAATTCCGCGACGACGATCAACGTGGATCGCATGTGGACCGAGAAACCGGCCAGCGCCACCCTCGCCCGTGATGGTTTTGATTAGGCGACCATCAGAAGAGAAGTGATGCACCAAACTTTGACCGTAGCCGTCGGCGACCCAAATGTCGCCTTGCCCTCCCGCGGACTTCTCGTCGATGGCAACTCCAGTGGGGCAGTAGCTTCCTTTCTCATACGCCGGGTGCTCAGGTGTGCTCAGGCGCATGAGTTCTTTACCATCGAGGGTCATTTGAACTACTGCACCTTCGATGCGGGTCTCGGGTGTCAGCGCACTGCCATAGTTACGACCCGGTAATGGGACCCAGGAGTCACCGTTGTCGGCGATCCACAAGGATTCGGTTTGGCCGTCCGACGCTATACATAGGCCATGCCCGGTAGTGACGGGCGCTCGCCACGATTCGCGCAGTCGACCTTCCGTGTCTCGAACTTGAACTATCGGATCGGTTGGGTCGAAAGAGATGATTCGCCCGTCCATGGTTGCGGCGATACCATGATGTGCCATCCCGGTGGATCGATCACCTGTTTCGTCGCCCCCCCACCCAGGTACCCACCGAAACCTTGTGCCGCCTATGCCGACTATCGCGGTGCTGTTCTCTTTCGACATTGACGGGTCTCCCGACTTCGGGGACATCACTTGGGGTGCTGCCCTTGTTTCTATGCAACTAGACGATCGGGAAATATCCCGTGCTGGCAAAACATTTAGCGCATTCCAAGTGCATCCGTTAGGCCGCGGAAGCACCTTCTACGCGGATCGATAGCGCTTTGAGAGTTCGCATCGATACGTCGTGGAAACGTGTGATGCTGGTGACTTCATACGCTGGATACCGTTTCATGAAATGGCGAAGGGCGATCGGGGCCTCGAGGCGAGCCAACGGTGCTCCGAGGCAATGATGAATACCATCACCGAATGCCAGATTTCGAAGGATCGGTCGGTCAAGGCGCAGTTCATCGGGGGACTCCCAAACCCGGGGATCGCGGTTGGCGGCGCCAAGGACGAGAAGAACTCTGGCGCCGGCAGGGATCTCCGCGCCATGAAGGGAGACGGGCATCTTCGTCACTCTCATCAAGGCCTGCACCGGTGATTCCCAACGCAGGAATTCCTCAATCGCGTCACCCATTGCATTCGGGTTGGCTGCCAGCCATTTCCTCTGTTCGGAAAGGGTGCCCAGTGCCAGGATGGAATTAGCAATGAGTGTTCCGGTTGTGGCGTTACCAGCTTCGAAAACTAGATTGCACATCCCAACCTGCTCGTCAATTGGTAATGGCTTGTCTTCGACTACGGCCGTCGCAATTATGGTCAAAATGTCATCCTTGGGAGATTGGCGACGCTCATTCAATTGCGCCAGCCAGTAGTCCCGGAGTTGTTCTGCTCCGCGGAGGGCCGAAGGCGTGGAACCCACTTGGCCAGGAATTGTCTCAAGCATGGAATCCGCCCAGCCCTTGAGAAGGGTGGCCTCACCGGCAGGTACACCAAGCAACCGGCAGATGACGGCAACTGGCAGGAGCTTGGCGAAACGGGAGACAACCTCAACCTCCTCTTCGCCGGCCATGTCATCGAGCAACGCGGAAACCGTCTGCTCCACCACGGCCTCTAGTTGGGCCATGCCGCGTGGGGCAAATGGCTTGCGAAGTAAGTTGCGGAGAAGGCCGTGCCTGGGTGGATCCATGGTGAGCGGTGATGGTCCGGCTAGTTCCAGCAGACTGTCAATTCTCACGCCCTCTGCACTTGAGTATGTCTGCCAGTCCATCACGGCTGCTTTGACATCCTCGAAGCGGGTGATGGCCCAGAAGTCGCGGTGAGAGTTGTAGTAAGCGGGAGCTGCGGCGAGCAGCCGCTGATAGGTCGGAAACGGGTCCTGGGTGTTCTCGTCAGCGAAGGGATCGAACTCAACTCGTTCCATTTACGAACTCCTTTAATGTTTGCCGCGTGTAACCTTCATACTAGCGCAAGCGCTTGTTCTAGTCTAGCAAATCGTCGATGACCAGAATTTTGGCGGGTGCCCCTTTTTTATTGGGCACGAATAGGGATTCTGAGAACTTTTGGGAAAGCGGTTGACGAGAACAAGCGCTTGTGTTAAGTTATTTCTTAACCAGTACAGCCGTCGTAGCAACATCAACGCATTTGGAGGAACTAAATGAGCGAGGATTTGAACGGACTCCAGGCAAACCTCAATGAGTATGCCCAGGGGAAGATGAGTCGACGTGGATTCCTTATCCGCGCCGCCGCAGTCGGTGTAGGCGCAGCAGCTGCGGGACAGTTGCTCGCGGCATGCAGCACTGCCGACACGGGAACCGCGGCAAGCGGTTCAGCTGCTGCAACGGGATCTGCCAGCGCGGCCGCAGGCTTGCCGGTCGTCGGGGGTATTTTTCGCGAGGGCTATGACCGGGCACCAACACCACCCGATCCCGTAAGAAATGCATGGGCAGATCCAACGTTCAATGCCTTCTTCGAAGCGCTGCTCGTTCGAGATCCAGCGGGCAACCCGGTGCCAATGCTGGCGAGTGCGTACACCGATGAACCCAACAAGTGGACGTTCACGCTCCGCGAAGGCCTTAATTTCCATAGCGGAACTCCGTTGACTCCGGAGATCGTCGTGGAGAACTTCGATCTATTCCGCAGTGCTGAAACAGGGCAGAACGCAATTTTCTGGAATCCCATCACCGGCGTCAGCTCAAGCGGTCAAGTGATCACCTGCGCGACAGATCATCCGTATGCCGCATTCCAAGAAACGATAACCACAGAGTATTGCTACCTGATAAACCCAGCTGCTCGAAAGACAGCAGGGGACAAGTGGGGCTCCACCGTGATTGACGGCACTGGCCCATTCGTTCTGGAGTCCTTCTCGCCAACTGAGGTCAAGGGCCTTCGTTGGAAGGACTACCCCGGTGCAAACAGTCCGATTTTCGAGAACAAGGGCACCGCATACCTTGACGGCATCACTTGGGTCCCCATCGTGGAGGGCTCACAGCGTGCACCTGAGATCGAGACCGGGAATGTGGACGCTATCAAAAATCCACCACCTCAGGACGTCGATCGGTTGAAGGGCAATCCGGACCTCGTGGTTCAGGAGTTTCAGGAAATTTCAAACTTCTTCCTGTCGGTGAACGTGGGCAACAAAAAGTTGGGCTTTGATGACGTCCGCGTCAGACAAGCAATCTCACACGCTATCGACCGTGAGGGCATAGTTCAGTCCATCTATCTGGGCCATGCCGCAGCAACTTACGGACCATGCATGCCAGGTTGGAGCATGTATGACCCGGCCGTTGAGCAGTTCAATCAATACGACCCCGAGGGTGCCAAGAAGCTTCTGGACGAAGCTGGGTGGACCGTTGGATCTGATGGCGTCCGCGAAAAAGGTGGTACCAAACTCGCATTCACGAGCTATCAGCTCTCCGACGCCACTGAGGTTCAGGTGATGCAGGCTGTCGTTGAGCAACTCAAGCAGGTGGGCATCGACATGACAATGGAGGCTCTGGACGGAAGCGCATTCTTCCCCAAGCTTGGGCCAACAAATGATAGTTACGCGTTCAAGTGGCTCTGGTCGAGCCCGATCGACGTTATAGCAATCTTCGGTTCGGCATTTCAGCCGCCTAGCCCACCCGTCGACGAGGTGAAGGCTGCCTACGAGAAGTGGCAGACGGCAGGGGATAGCGAGACTCTGAAAGCTGCGGCCGGTGACATGCAAATGACCGTGGCACAGAACCTTGTCATTATTCCGATCGTAACTCCTAACACGATCTGGGTTAATCGAACCAACGTGATGGGCTGGCGTCCGAATCAGGCGAACCTCTACCCTTTCTACAACGACGTTTGGCTTGCCGTCTAACTAATAACTCCCCGGACTAGGACAGGACCTACTCCGGGGAGTTGGTTAGGAGTCGTCGCGTGGCCGACCATTTAAGGAAAGATTCGTGTTGACATATGTAATAAAAAGGATTGGCTACGCGGCGCTCGTGATGTTTCTCGCCTCGGTGGTCACGTTCGCGGCATTGAGAATTGCGCCGGGAAGCGCGGTCACAAGCATTCTTGACCCGGTGAGGACCCCTCCAGAGATTATTGAAAAGTTCCGCGAGGAACTTGGTTTGAACCTACCCATCTATCAGCAATACATTAATTATGTTTCAGGCTTGCTGACGGGAGACTTCGGCACCTCGCTCTTCGATCGTAAACCGGTCGTGGATCTAATTGGGGCGGCAGCCGGGTACACGATCGTGCTCGCGCTGGCCGCGTTTGTCATCGCCTTCGGGGTGGGTGTCCCAGCGGGGATGCTCTCGGCGATCCATAGCGGTGGCTGGTTCGACAGAACTATGAGGTTTGTATCAAGCGCTCTCATGGCCATCCCAAACTTTGTGCTCGCATTGCTTCTCGTTCTCGTGTTGGGAGTTCAGTGGAGGCTGCTTCCAGTTTCGGGTGCGGCAGGGCCGCTCAGCTTGGTGCTTCCGGCCCTGGTCCTTGCCGCGGAACCTTGGGCTCTCACGACACGAGTGACACGTACGGCAGTTTCCGAGCAGCTTGGATCGGATTTTAGTCGCACTCTGCGCGCTCGTGGAATATCAAATAATCGGATTAACTGGCAGCACGTGTTGCGCAATGCACTGTCACCCGTTGTCTCGCTGGGTGCCGTGCAGGTGCGTACGTTGTTGGGCTACACGCTGATCGTCGAGGTGATCTTCCGCTGGCCCGGAATGGGGTCGCAATTAGTGGAAAGCATCCTGCGCCGCGACTATCCGGTTGCCTCTGCATTAGCCCTACTCCTTGCACTTGTCGTGGTTCTCGCCAGCACAATCGGGGATCTGGTCTTGCGGTGGGTTGACCCACGGGTGCGCACTGAGACTTCGGTGGTGAAGTAATGGCCGACATAAACATAAACATGGTCCACCTTGAGGGCATTTCGACGACCCGCTCACGGGGAAGATTCGCAGGCGTATCAACCGGTACCTGGATTGGGGTTGTCCTTTTCCTAGTTGCGAGTTGCACTGGAATCGCGGTCCTGCTTCATCCTTCACTGGAAGAGCTCTGGACCAGTCAGGATTTAAGAGCGACCTTTCTTCCGCCCGCTAGCCCAGGGCATCTACTGGGCACTGACAGCCTTGGTCGCGACATGTTTTGGCGACTACTCGCGGGCTTGGGAGTTTCCGTATTTGTCGGGTTGGGTGTGGCGTTCATCTCGATCACTCTCGGCCTGGCCGCGGGTATCTTGGGAGGCTTCTTCGGCCGCGCCGCGGACCTGACAACGAACATCGTCATCGACGTGACGTGGGCATTTCCGGCGATCCTTTTGGCGGTGGTCTTCGCCGGTTGGTTGGGCCCCGGCCTACCTTCGGTGATTCTCGCCCTCGCGCTCACGGGCTGGGCAAGTTTCGCTCGTATCGTGCGAGGAGAAGTTCTCACACTGCGGGAGCGGGACTACATCGCCGCGGCACAAGTCCTAGGCCGGTCACGGATCCGGATCAGCCTCCAGCATTTGGTGCCAAACCTGCTGCCATTGACGTTTGTCATGGCCGTCTTCTTCGTCGCCACTTCAATCGTGGCAGAAGCCGGCCTGGCCTTCCTCGGGCTTGGCGCTCAACCGCCCATTCCTAGTCTCGGTGCAATCCTCGCGCAGGGTCGGGACTACCTCACAACCACCTGGTGGCCGATCATCCTCGCCGGCGGGCTGTTGACATTACTCGTTTTGTTACTGAACAGCTTAAGCGACCAGTTGAGAGATCGCTTCGATCCAAGGGCGGGGGGACAGTCATGAGTGAGAACATTCCGGCGATCTCGTATCGCGGTTTTTCATTGGCGCGCACCGTGAAAGACGGTTGGGAGCCCCTGGTGACCGATCTGAACCTGGACATCCTCAGCGGAGAAGTGGTCGCATTGGTGGGCGAGAGCGGATCCGGAAAGAGTCTGTCTGCCCTCGCGTGTTTGGGCCTTTTGCCGGAACGCGTCCGAAGGTCATCGGGAAGTTTGAATCTCTTCGGGACTGACACGTCGACGTTCACAGAACGCGACTGGCAGGGGATTCGAGGCACGCAGGTCTCGATGGTGTTCCAAGATCCGATGACGAGCCTTGATCCGTGCTTCACCGTGGGCAACCAGATCGTTGAGACGATTCGAGCGCATCGATCTATCAAGAAGAGCCAAGCACGAGCACGTGCGATCGAGATTATGGACCACGTTGGAATCCCGGACCCACAACGTCGCATCGACGCGTACCCCCACGAGTTATCGGGCGGACTTCGTCAACGTGTGATGATCGCGGCGGCGTTAGTAATGGAGCCGAAGCTTTTGATCGCAGACGAGCCGACCACTGCGCTAGACGTCACCACGCAAGCATCCATTG
>JBIIOS010000204.1:0-2897 GCA_044336805.1 Candidatus Nanopelagicales bacterium | reverse complement strand
TGAAGTTGTGATCCTGCTGGGCCTAGGAATTGTGGTCGGACCTGAGGTGCTCGGCCTTGTTGAAATTGACGCCAGCATTTCACTACTCGCTCAATTAGGACTGGGATTCCTTTTCTTCTTCGCCGGACTTGAACTTGAACCCGAGGCGGTCAAAGGACGTTATGGAAAACTCGCAGCAATAGGTTGGGGCTGCACGTTATTGGTCGCTGGTCTTGCCACGTGGGTGCTCGAATCGATGGGACATATTGAAAACTTCATTGGGTTCGCCATTGTGTTGACGAGTACCGCACTGGGAACTTTGTTGCCGGTCCTGCGTGATAACGGTGAACTGAGAACACCATTTGGAAAATTCTTCATGGGTGCCGGAGCAATCGGTGAGTTTGGACCAATCCTTGCGATCTCGTTGTTCCTGAGCTCCCTCAGTTCATTTGAAGCGGTCCTCTCACTTATCGCGATGGCGTTGGCTGCTTATCTACTTGCAAAGTTACCTCAATGGTTGAAGTCAGCGAAGTTACGCAAACTAATTGGCGCAGGTCACTATTCATCCTCACAAACTCCAGTGCGCATAACCATCCTGTTCCTAGTCGGACTTCTGGCTATTGCCGCAACACTCGGACTTGATGTTGTGTTGGGTGCATTCCTCGCGGGAGTTATCTTCCGGCTGAACATGCCACCTGATGCTGAAAATGCAATTCACGTCAAAGTGGAGGGGATAGGTTTTGGATTCCTCATCCCGATCTTTTTTATCGTGTCCGGTGTCAATATTGACATTCTCTCCATCATCGAAGATCCATTGCCGATGTTCGTTGTCGCGTTTCTCATCCTGCTAGCGCGAGGGGTTCCGCAGTTCTTTGTTTATCGAAATGCAATACCGGTGACACGGGATCGAATTCGCTTCTCTCTCTACGTTGCGACGGCTCTGCCCATCATCGTGGCGGTGACGACGGTTCAGGTAGAGGCTGGCGTAATGTCCGAAGCTGATGCCGCCACTTTGGTCGGGGCAGGTGCACTATCCGTGTTGCTATTCCCCTCACCGCATATTTCGTCGGCCGAAATAGTGGGCGAAAGGCCGATCCCGAGTTCGTTGAGATCACCTAATTTGCGCGACTGCACGCATCAAGGAACACTTAGACCGTCATGAGCTCACAAATAACCGATGTCCTCATCGTTGGCGCGGGACCAGCAGGTTCAGCCGCCGCTACTTGGTGCGCCCGGGCTGGCCTGAGTGTTTTGCTCGTCGACGCTGAAACCTTTCCTAGAGATAAGCCCTGCGGTGATGGATTGACCCCGCGAGCAATCGCTGAACTTGACCAACTCGGTCTATCGCAGTGGCTCGAAGGACGTGCTCGCAACAAGGGACTTCGTGCGGCTGGGTTTGGCCAGGAGTTGTACCTCCCGTGGCCCGGTGGCAACCTTCCCAATTACGGGGGAGCGGCACCGCGACTCGAGCTTGATGCAGCGATTCGACAAGTTGCAATTGATTCCGGCGTTGAAGTTATGGAAGGCATGCGCGCAGTTGATGCTGTTATGGACGGAGACAAAGTCGCCGGTGTCGTTTTTTCAACGGGTGGCAAAGGTTCACAAGCTGAGAACAAAACAATTCATTGCTTGCGTCTAATCGTTGCCGACGGCGCGAAATCACAACTGGGTCGCACCCTTGGCCGCGAGTGGCACCGCTCGACCGCATTTGGTGTTGCAGCTCGCGGCTACATCAAGTCGCATCGCTCTGATGATCAATGGATTTCAAGTCACCTTGAACTACGCGGTGAAAAAAATGAATTACTTTCCGGCTACGGGTGGGTCTTCCCGCTGGCTGACGGTGAAGTCAATGTCGGTGTGGGAACACTGGCAACGGTGAAGCGTCCAGCAGATGTCAACCTACGTAGCCTTCTGACTTTTTATGCAGATCAACAACGCGAAACGTGGCAGCTTGAGGGCGAAGTCCGCGCACCGTGGTCGGCGCTATTACCAATGGGTGGTGCTGTGAGCAATGTCGCCGGTGCGAACTGGGTTCTGATCGGTGATTCAGCCGGGTGCGTCAATCCACTCAACGGTGAAGGAATTGATTACGGACTTGAAACCGGTCACCTGGCCGCACAGTTATTTGCTGACACTCCTGCAAACTCTCGCATGGACTTCACAACCGTTTGGCCAAAAATTCTGATAGATCAATATGGAACCGCGTTTTCCATTGCTCGCCGGCTTGCGGGTCTGATCACCGTCCCCAAACTCCTACCGACATTTGGCCCAATCGGAATGCGTTCACAGTTCCTCATGACCATTGCACTCCGGGTTATGGGTAATTTAATTACCCCGCAGGACAAAGACGTCACCGCGCGACTGTGGCATTACGCGGGTAAGTCAAGTATCAAGCTTGATCACCGCCCACCGTTTAGCTAGTTAGCAGACTCGGAACCCCACGTTAACGCCGGCAAATTCATTTGGCACAGTTGAGGCATGGAAGAAGAGGGCTTTCGGTGGAAAGTTCTCCTCGTCGAAGACGAGGAGTTCACCAGAGGTCTGCTGACGAACTCCCTCGAGAAGTCTGGCATTGAGGTCCGGTCCTGCCCATCGGTTTCCATTGCTCTGACTTTGCTCCAGGAATTTGAGCCACATGTTGTGATCACGGATCTGGATCTTGGGCAAGGCCCGAGCGGGGTGCATCTCCTTGAACGAGTCGCGCAGCAAACTCCGTGGGTCGGTATGGCAATCCTGAGCGCCCACGCTTCACCCGAACTCGCCGTCCGCGACGGCTACCGAATCCCAGAAGGCACCGTTTATGCCGTTAAGTCTGAGATTGCAGGTGCAGATGATCTGGTCACCCTGGTGCAGGCTGCGGTTGAACGTCGGGTGGTTCGCGAGAGTGATGCGATAGGTGACAGGATCGGAATCTCTCC
>JBIIOS010000174.1:0-3743 GCA_044336805.1 Candidatus Nanopelagicales bacterium | reverse complement strand
GCATGGCTGGCCACCCAGCCCCCATTGTCATCGTAATCGCCTCTGTCATCGTAAATTGTCTCTTCATGAGCAATTATTGAGCCTAAATACCCTTATCTAGGGGGGATTTGGGGCTACCGGTGGGGTATGGGTATCCTTTGAGGTCGCTGTGAGTGTTGCAGCCTGGAGTCCTTGGAAGGCCTCCAGTACGGCCCGCCAACCGGTGGGTGCCGAAACCAAGTCCCTACGAGAAAGCAAGGTGGCGCCCCATGCGCACATATAGCCCGAAAGCCGGCGAGATTACTCGTACCTGGCACGTGATTGACGCCACCGATGTTGTTCTCGGACGGCTCGCAAGTCAGGTCGCGGTTCTTCTTCGCGGTAAGCACAAGCCAACATTTGCACCGCATATGGATGTCGGTGACTTCGTCATTGTGATCAATGCTGACAAAGTTGCGCTCACCGGATCTAAGCGTGAGCAGAAGATGGCGTACCGCCACTCTGGTTACCCAGGTGGTCTCACCGCAACTACTTACTCAGAACTTTTGGAGTCACATCCAACTAAGGCTGTTGAAAAGGCAGTTAAGGGAATGCTCCCTCACAACAAGCTCGGTCGCCAACAGTTGACCAAGTTGAAAATCTATGTTGGTGACAATCACCCACACAGTGCCCAAGAACCCAAGCCATTCACCATTACCCAGGTCGCGCAGTAGCGCTAAGGAGAGATTTACGTGTCTGAAGTTGCTATTGACGTAGAAGAAGAAATCGAAGAAGTTCCCTCGGAGTACACGAGCGAAAGCGCTAAGCCGGTAATCAATCGCGATGTTGTGATTGCGCCAGGTGCTGCAACAGGTCGCCGCAAGCAGGCCGTTGCTCGTGTTCGCATTGTTCCCGGAACTGGCCAGTTCAAGATTAATGGTCGCGACCTCGCTTCCTATTTCCCCAACAAGGTTCACCAGCAGATCGTGAACGAGCCTTTTGTCTCCCTCGGTGCACCCGGCAAATTCGATGTAATTGCTCGACTTCACGGTGGTGGCACCAGCGGTCAAGCCGGTGCACTCCGTTTGGGCATTGCTCGTTCACTCAATGGGATTGACACGGAAGGTAACCGCGCTATTTTGAAAAAGGCCGGATTCCTCACCCGTGACCCACGGGCCAAGGAGCGCAAGAAGTACGGTCTGAAGAAGGCCCGTAAGGCCTCGCAGTACAGCAAGCGCTAGTCGAAGTGGTTTGCACCACTTTGTGGGGCTAATTACATGGCGTTATTTGGAACCGATGGCGTTCGTGGTTTAGCGAACAGAGATCTCACGGCCGAATTGGCTTTGGATCTTTCTGTTGCTGCAGCACACGTGTTGGCAGACTCAGGAGAGTTCGCCGGTCACCGTCCTCGAGCAATTGTTGGTCGTGACACGCGCGCTTCAGGGGAGTTCCTTGAAGCCGCGGTTGTTGCGGGCCTTGCCAGTGCAGGTATTGATGTAACCCTTGTAGGAGCACTTCCCACTCCAGCGGTCGCCTATTTAGTTGCTTCTCTTGAAGCTGACCTGGGGGTCATGCTTTCTGCCTCTCACAACCCAATGCCGGATAACGGTATTAAGTTCTTTGCCCGAGGCGGCGTCAAACTCGATGACGCTTTGGAAATTGCAATTGAAAACCGGATGCGTGAACCGTGGGAGCGACCTATTGGTGGGGATGTAGGCCGTGTGGTCAATGACACGGAAGCTGCTGAACTGTTTGTTTCCCACTTACTGTCCACGCTCACCTCTGAAACACCACTCACCGGTCTAAAAGTTGTTGTTGACTGCGCGAATGGTTCAGCAAGTGTTGTGGGACCAGAAGCATTGCGTCGTGCCGGCGCTGAAGTAATCGCCATCCATGCTGCCCCCAATGGTTTGAACATCAATGATGGTTGTGGGAGCACCCACCTTGACGATCTTCGGGCTGCTGTTGTTGATCACGCTGCTGACGCTGGAATTGCTTTCGACGGGGATGCAGATAGGTGCCTTGCAATCGATGCCTTGGGTAATGACGTTGACGGTGACCACATTCTGGGAATCCTTGCAGTATCAATGGCTGCTTCTGGAACTTTGATTAAGGACACAGTGGTTTCAACCGTGATGGCCAACCTTGGTTTCAACCAGGCAATGGAGGCGGCAGGAATCACGGTGATTTCAACAGCGGTTGGTGACCGGTACGTTCTGGAATCAATGCGCGAGCATGGTTTTGTTCTTGGTGGCGAGCAAAGCGGACATGTCGTCATGAGTGAATTTGGAACGACCGGTGACGGTATTTTGACCGCCTTACATTTACTTGCACGCGTTGGTGGGAGTGGAAAGTCTCTGGCCGAGCTCGCTGGCGTCGTTACCAAGTTGCCACAGGTACTCATCAACGTTGGTGGCGTAGATCGCAATGCACTTGGATCAAATGAGCGAGTCAGCGCAGAACTTGAACTCCTTGAGTCGTCGCTTCAGGGCAGTGGTCGCATTCTCCTTCGGCCCTCGGGTACCGAGCCGGTTATTCGGGTCATGGTTGAAGCAGAGAGTCTGACCAAGGCCCAGCAGGTTGCCGAGCAGTTGGCTCAGGTAATCAGTGCTGAACTTGCTGTGGATTAATGCGCCGCAACGCCACTGCTCTCGGTAACTTCAGTCGTGAAGGGCCGCGGCGGTAGGATCATGCAGTGTGCGGAATCGTTGGATACGTTGGTGAGAAGCAAGCCCTCGAAATCATCGTCGAGGGACTACGCCGAATGGAGTATCGCGGCTATGACTCAGCAGGGATTGCGGTAATCGCTGACGGCAAGCTGGAAGTGCGCAAGAAGGCCGGAAAACTGGGAGAGCTTGAACTACTCCTGGGCCAAGATCCAATGCCAGGTTCCACTACCGGAATTGGTCACACCCGGTGGGCAACCCATGGCGGTCCAACCGACCGCAATGCCCACCCCCACGTAAGTTCAGATCAACGCATTGCCGTGATACATAACGGAATCATCGAGAATTTTCAGGTGCTACGCGCCGAACTAGAAGCCGCTGGTATTTCACTCGAGTCTGAAACGGACACTGAAGTCGTGGCACACATGATGGCTCGAGCACTTCCTGAGGTTGGCAACTCGTTGCCACTAGCTATGCAGGCGGTGTGCTCGAGACTCCAAGGTGCTTTTACGCTGGTCGTGATTGACCGGGAGCAACCCGACCTTGTAGTTGGTGCTCGCCGAAATTCACCTCTTGTCGTTGGGCTGGGTGAAGGTGGCAACTTCCTGGCATCCGATGTCAGTGCATTCGTCGCACACACGCGTTCAGCGTTGGAATTAGGTCAAGATCAAATCGTGATCATGAAAGCTGACTCCGTAGTTGTCACTGACTTCTCTGGCACGGTTGTGCAGGCCACACCATTCACCATAGATTGGGATGCATCAGCTGCTGAAAAGGGTGGATTTGACCTGTTCATGTTGAAAGAAATCTCAGAGCAGCCAAAGGCTGTCGCTGACTCACTCCTTGGTCGCATTGATGAGAACCAGCGGATTAAGTTAGATGAACTCAGTATTGATCCATCCGTGTTGCAACACATTAACAAAGTAATCGTGATTGCTTGCGGAACTGCAGCACACGCTGGAATGGTTGCCAAATACGCAATTGAACATTGGACACATCTTCCTGTCGATGTTGAGCTGGCAAGTGAATTCCGTTATCGGGATCCAATCGTTGGACCTGACTCACTGGTCATTGCCATTTCACAATCCGGCGAAACCATGGATACCTTGATGGCACTGC
>JBIIOS010000172.1:0-3763 GCA_044336805.1 Candidatus Nanopelagicales bacterium | reverse complement strand
GTTTCGTTTTGGAACCCCTTGAGCCAGGCTTTGGATACACACTCGGCAACTCACTCCGTCGCACATTGCTTTCCTCGATCCCGGGTGCATCGGTTACCAGCATCCGCATCGATGGGGTTCTGCACGAGTTCAGCACGATTGAGGGAATCAAAGAAGATGTCACTGAGATTATTTTGAATCTCAAGGGACTTGTTGTCTCGAGTGATATCGATGAACCAGTCGTAATGTACCTGCGTAAGCAAGGTTCAGGCAGCGTTACCGCAGCTGATATTCAGCCACCAGCAGGTGTTGAGGTTCATAACCCAGAACTTCACATTGCAACCCTTAACGACAAAGGCAAGCTCGAGATCGAACTCGTAGTTGAGCGCGGTCGCGGCTATGTACCGTCAACCATGAATAAGCACCCAGAGCAAGAAATTGGCCGTATCCCGGTTGACTCGATCTACTCACCAGTGCTTAAGGTCAGCTACAAAGTTGAGGCGACTCGTGTTGAGCAGCGCACTGACTTCGACAAGTTGATCCTTGACGTTGAGACCAAGCCATGCATGCTCCCACGCGATGCGGTTGCTTCTGCCGGTTCTACTTTGGTTGAACTCTTTGGTTTGGCTCGGGAAATGAATGTTGATGCTGAAGGCATTGACATCGGCCCAAGCCCAACGGATGCATTCGTTGCCGAGCAGCTCTCAACACCAATTGAGCAGCTTGACATGACAGTGCGTTCATACAACTGCCTCAAGCGTGAAGGTATCCACACTGTTGGGGAATTGATCACCCGCAGCGAGGCTGATCTGCTTGATATCCGCAACTTTGGCGCTAAGTCAATTGATGAAATCAAGGTAAAGCTGCACGGTCTCGGCCTTGCACTCAAAGACAGCCCCCCTGGGTTTGACCCCAGCACCGCTGTTTACTTCGATGACACCGATGTTGATATGGATGTCGATCCCGAAGAAGTTGAAGAAGTTGTCGCCACTTTCACCGAAGATGCCTACCCCGAGGACGAGCGGCTCTAAGAGCCTGCTTCGTTTTCGGACCTACCACGTTAATACTGACCAAGATTAATAAGGAGACAAGATGCCATCGCCAGCTAAGGGAGCCCGCCTCGGTGGGGGAGCCTCACACGAGAAGCACATTCTGGGCAACCTCGCGACCGCTCTCTTTGAGCACGGGCGCATCACGACAACCCATGCCAAGGCAAAGCGGCTGCGACCAGTTGCAGAGCGTTTGGTTACCTTTGCAAAGCGTGGAGATATCGCGGCACGTCGCCGGGTTCTCACCGTGGTCAAGGACAAGGGTGTCGTGCACACACTGTTCACCGAGATCGGCCCAAGCTATGCAGGTCGTCCAGGTGGCTACACCAGAATCATCAAGATCGGCAATCGCAAGGGCGACAACGCTCCAATGGCGATCATTGAACTGGTCGAGCCAATGGCTGAGCAGGTAGTTGCTGAAGCAACCGGCGCCACCAAGCGTGCCGCTAAGGAAAGCGCAGCAGCGGTAGCACCCGCTCAGAGTGAAGCAGCCGAAGTTGCTGAAGAGATCAAGGCGGATACGGAAGAAGTCCTCGTAGAGGAAAGCACCGAGCCGGTCAATGAGTTAGGCGAAGAAGAAGTCGCTGCAAGCGACGAAGACACGGCCAAGGAGTAATTCCTGAGCTCGCAACACGATATTGATCAGCCCGTTCCCGGACTCCCCGGGGACGGGCTGATCCGTCTGCGCGTCTTTCTTTCCTATGACGGCTCGGGTTTTCACGGATGGGCCTCACAGATGGAAGCTCGCTCGGTTCAGGGTGAAGTGGAAAACATTATTGGCGCACTTATTCATGAACTTGAATTACCGACAATTGTGGCCGGTCGCACGGATGCGGGTGTGCATGCACGTAATCAGGTCTTTCATTTTGACCTGCCCCGTGATCATCCTGAGCTAGAAAAACTCACCGCTGAGCGAATCAATAAAGCATTGCCCGGTGACATTCGGATTCGGAAAATCGAAGAAGCGCCCTTTGGTTTTGACGCACGGTTCTCTGCCTTGTGGCGCGAATACAGCTACACCGTGTGTGATGACCCCACGGGTCCGCAACCACTTCACCGCCATGAGGTCCTGCAGTGGCCGGTTCCACTTGACGTTGACCGACTCAATGAGGCCAGCCAATGCCTCATCGGTATCCATGACTTCTTTGCTTTTTGTAAAGAAAAACCCAAAGCCACAACAATCAGAGAACTTCAAAAACTCGAATGGCACCGCAATACTGACAATTACGTTGTGATGACAATACGGGCCGATGCGTTCTGTTACTCGATGGTTCGCACCATTGTCGGTGCGCTCCTCCCGATCGGAGATGGCCGTAAGCCGGTCACCTGGACCCAACACTTACTCGATCAAGAGGACAAGCTTTCCCACATTCAAACGATGGATGCCTTCCCCCTAGTCCTCGAACACGTCGGCTACCCAACAGATGAAGAGCTGCATGCTCGTCAAGGTGAAACTCGAGCCAGGAGGGGCATGGATCGTGATCAGGGGCGTGTCACAGGCCACAATTTGCTGCGCGATCCTTGAGCATAGGCTGCTCTCATGATCCGAAGTTATGATTCCCGTGCCATTGAACTCACGCATCGTCCCCTCAAGGCAGAACTTGCAGTGACCGAAGGGGTGACAACTGCGGCTGCAGCAGTGGACACCGAGGGTGACATCGAAGTTGGTGTGTGGGAACACTCGGTGGGAGAGTCCACCGACACCGAGGTCGAGGAAGTATTCGTGGTGGTTTGGGGTAGGGGAACCGTGACCTGTGAGCAAGGGGGCGTGATCGATTTAGCCCCAGGAACAATCGGGATTCTTCCGGCGGGCTCGCGAACCACGTGGAAGATCACCGAAACTCTGAGAAAAGTCTGGATCACACTCGCCTAGGTAACGGCTTATGGCTTGGGAATAAATCGATACCTATTTGTCTGCCGCGCGTGACATACTCATGCTCGTTCGTTCAGTGAACTTTTATGGGTGAGGAGATTGCATGTCGTGGGTTGATGTTGGATTTATTGCCTTCGACACGGAGACGACGGGCGTTGATATTTCAAATGATCGCATTGTGTCTGCCGCAGCTGTGGTGTATCGAGACGGAGTTGAGGTTTCCTCGCAGGAGTGGTTGATCAAAGTTGATATTGACATTCCCGAGGCAGCAAGTGCGGTGCACGGGATCACCAATGAAATGAGTCAGTCCAAGGGCCAAGATCAATTCGCAGCCCTTGAATCAATACGCGAATTCCTCGTGGCATCGGATTTGCCTGTTGTTTGCTTCAATTCCTCTTTCGATCGCGGAATCCTTGACGCGAATCTTGACCGAGTGGGTTTGGAGCCGTTGGTTGGCGTTATTGATATCTGTCCTTATGTAATTGACAAGCAGATGGACAAATACGTCAAGGGCAAAGCGCAGAGGCGCCTACAACCAACGGTTGCTCGCTACGGCCTTGAAATCTCTGAGGACGACTGGCACGGGGCACTGGCTGACTCCCGGATCACAGGGCTACTCCTGCTAGCCCAGGCCCAGCGCTACCCGCAACAATTTAATGGTGAAGTGGGTGAGTTTTCCCAGGCTATCGGCGTGTGGCGCGAGGAACAGGACGCATCATTTAAGGCGTGGCTGGCTACCCAGCCCCCATTGTCATCGTAATCGCCTCTGTCATCGTAAATTGTCTCTTCATGAGCAATTATTGAGCCTAAATACCCTTATCTAGGGGGGATTTGGGGCTACCGGTGGGGTATGGGTATCCTT
>JBIIOS010000171.1:0-3765 GCA_044336805.1 Candidatus Nanopelagicales bacterium | reverse complement strand
CAATTCAGAGTGTTCCAACATGATGGCCGTGTGCTCGGTCTGCAGTTCTGCGCGGACTTCAGCAACCATCTGCTCGCGACCCTCGCTCAAACCTGCGGCGAACCCGGCATCATGCCCGCTCTTAAGGCCGGATTCATAACCGGATTCATAGCCGGCATCAGATCCAGCTTGAAAACCTGCATCAAAACCTCGGTTCATCAAGCTGGACTCAGATTCGACGTGAGTGTGAGCTACCGGGGATTCGAGTTCCGGTGAATGATCAACTTCAGGCACACTCAAAACACTGTCAAACCGAGTTGCGGTCACGTTGCTTGCTTCAGCCGGTGTCAGGCGGGATGCGCTAAGAAACAAAGTCATCTTCACCACCACCGATGCTGATTTCAATATCGCCCTTTTCATCAAGGCGTCGAATGACAGCAACGATTTTTCCTTGAGCTTCCTCCACGCTGCTGCGACGAACCCGACCCATGAGTTCCAATTCCTCTTCCAGCATGTCTGCTGCACGAGTGGAAAGGTTTCGTAGAACTTTCGCGTGGACTTCCGGGCTCACACCCTTCAACGACATGGCGAGGTCCTGCGGACTGACCTCTCGCAAAATCAACTGCAGCGACCTGTCATCAACCTTCGCAATGTCCTCAAAGAGGAAGAGGTGCGAGCGGATGTTCTCGGCAAGTTTCGGGTCTCGCTCTTCAATGCTTTCCAGGAGAACCTTTTCGGTCTGTCGGTCCGTTCGTTGAATTATGCTGATCAAGGGATCGAGGCCACCGATATACGAAGATTCTGTTGTAACGAGAACATTGGACATTTTGCGTTGCAGAACAGATTCGACTAAGCGGACAGAGTCCGGATTGACCCGACCCATGAGCCCAATTCGACCGGCAACTGATCCCTGAACCTCATCAGGAAGTGAACAAAGAACCGATGAGGCGAGATCTGATGGCAAATATGCAAGAACAACGGCAATGATCTGTGGGTGTTCATCTTTGATAAATGACAGGATTTGTGAAGAGTCCATTTTGCGCATGTAATGAAATGGTGCTTCCGCAATTGAACTCACCAATTGCTCGAACATCTCATCAGCTTCGGCCGGGTCAAAGATCAGGTCTAGTAAATCTCGGGCCACATCAAGGCCGCCACTGCCAGCCATTCGGGTGCTCGCGGCATAGGTGATGAACTCGCGGATAATTTCTAATGCAAGCGTTGGATCTACTTCTTTGAGCCGGGCAACCTCGCCCGCGATGGTTTGGATATCGTCATTAGGCAATTGAGCAAACACGGGCCGAGCTGCGGCAGGACCCAGCTGGGCCACAATGACGGCAGCCTTGTAGGCGGGTGTGATTTCCTCGGGGCGAATGGGTGGCATGGGCGCGGCCTACTTCGCGATCCAGGTACGTAGCACCCGAGCGACCTGCTCGGGTTCTTCGGTAGCAAAGTCACGGAGCGAGTCGTAGGTTGCCGAGCCGGGGCTCTTGATGTAGGTCGGAACGATCTCTTCTTCCATTATGGCCTCTCCACCAGGTCCGACCGCAATAGGAATAGCAGGTTCGTAAACCACCTCGCCATTTTCGTCGAGACGCTCCAACATGACCGGGCCGCCAAATCCTTGGGCTTCAAGCATTTCCATGTCGATCGCCGTTCGGCGCTGACGACGAAGTGAAAGCACGCCCAAAACCAGGACCGCAAGCACCAAGATGGCAATACCCGCTTGGCGTGCAATGCCAAACAACGCGGCAGACTCTTCAGCTGCCAGCGCTTCAGCGGCAGCCGCCTCGGCAGCATCTGCCGCGGTAGTGTCAAACGCCACCTGAGAGACCTGAATTGCATCGCCACGCTCCACATTGAGTCCGACAGCGTTGGCGACAATCGCCTCAACCTCACCGAACGTAGCTGCAGGAACTGCGGCATCAACCAGAACTGCAACGGTGAGCCTGCGAATGTCTCCTGGCGCACCTACTCGTTCAGTGATGACGCTGTTAATGGGATTCGTCGCGGTTGTTGAAGTTTTTTCATAGTCGTTCTGGGAATCTGTGACGGTACCTTCACCCACAACAACGGGTGGTTCCCCTACAACGGGGCCATCGATTTGGCTGTTATCAGTTGCGGTGTACGTCTCAGTATTCGTCTGTCCGGTGAGTGCGGGCAATTCCTCGGGGTAGGAGTATTCCTGCGTAGTGGTAGACCTTTGATCAAATTCAAGATCGGCATTGACGATGACGGAGGAAACCCCAGGGCCGAGAACCTTGTCCAGCATCATCTGGGCAGATTCAATGAGACCCTTCTCGATTCGGGCAGCCTGTGACACCGATGCCGCGCCAGAAACCCCGCCACCGGAAAGCAATGCACCGGAAGAATCCGAGACACTCACGCTTTCGGGTGAAAGACCAGGTACCGAGGAGGCCACCAAACTGGTGATTGCTTGGACCTGCTCGCCATCGAGTGTTTGACCCCCACCCAGAGTGAGGAGCACGGATGCAGTGGGCTTATCTGATGCTTGGGTAAACACGGTTTCAGCGGGAATAGCAAGGTGAACGGTTGCTGCGCGCACTCCGTCAATTCCTTCGATGGTTGTCGACAGTTCGCCTTCGAGTGCGCGCTGATAGGTGACATTTTGCATAAATTGAGAAGTGGTCATGCCTTGCTCATCGAGAAGCGAGTAACCGCTACCGGCATCGGCAGGAAGTCCGGCAGCACTCATCGCCAGTCGGGCTGAGGAAACGGCTTCCGGGGCAACAAGAATCTGGGTTCCGCCTGCATTCAATTCATAAGCGGTGCCTTGAGCATCAAGTTCTTCAGAGATCGCGACCGCGTCTTCACTCGAAAGGTTTGAGTACAACGGTGTCAGTGGAGACGCTGTCACCTGACGCAAGAGCACTGCGCCCACGAGAAGCGCAAGAATCCCAATAACAATAGCGGTGATCTGTCCGGGGGTGAATTGACGAAGGGCTGTGACCGCCCTCGTACCGAAAATTCTCAGGGTCTCAATCACAGTTGCATCCTCATGATTTCATTGAAGGCTTCGAGTGCTTTATTTCGTACGGCAACCGCAGCTTGAGTGGAAATTGACGCTTCCTGCGCCGCCATGAGGTACTCATGGGGATTCTTTAATTCACCGGTTGCGACTTTGGTTGCAAGTGCGTCGGAGTTTTGGTGGAGTGCGCCCAACTGGTCCATTGCGCTCGCCAAGCTGGCTCCGAAGTCTGTGCCGGTGCCTGCGCCGCCAACCCCGGTGGTCGCAGTTGTGCTGGAACCCGGACTAATACTTGGACTTGGGGGTGTGGGAGGAAGCGGAGGTAGCGCTGATGAGAGTGAAACTCCGGGAATGCTGAAGGCCATGGGTTACTTACCTAACTGAAGTGCGGCTTGATAGGACTCGGTTGCGCGCTGAATGACAGCAAGGTTGGCCTGGTATCCGCGTTGGGCAATAATCATGTCGGCCATTTCGGTCGTCAAGTCAATGTCAGGACGACGGACGTAGCCATCTTCGTTAGCAAGGGGGTGCTCTGGGTCGAAAGTGACGAGACCCTCACCCGAATCGGATTGAACCATCTTGAAAGAAACTCCGTTGCCCACGGTGCCACCGGTCCCGACCATGCTTGGTGCAGGTGATGCGTCTGCCGTTCCAACAACGGTTTGGCGTCGAACGGCGCCTTGCTCCATGCTGCGGACCGTGTTTATGTTGGCCACATTGTAGGCAATCGCGTCCAGTGAGTTCTTGTAAAAATTGACTCCGGTGCTCGAAATATTAAAAATCGACAGCATGATCAG
>JBIIOS010000170.1:0-3795 GCA_044336805.1 Candidatus Nanopelagicales bacterium | reverse complement strand
ATGCCAATCATCTCCCAGGCGCGTGATGCCAAGATCTAATTAGCGATTCGGTCGAGCTGATGTGCGATTCGTCGTGGTTGACGAGCCGAATAAAATTGGTCATCCTTATGACCATGGAGACCATGCCACTCGCTAAAGTAAAAGCGCACCTGTCCGAGGTCGTCAGCCGCGTCAACGGGCAACACGAACGAGTCACGGTTACCGTGCACGGCCAGGCATCGGCGGTGATTATGTCTCCAGATGACCTCGAACGACTTGAAGAAACCATCGCTGTACTGGCCGACGAAACCCTCATCCGAGATCTCACCGCTTCTGAAGTTGACCTAGCGGCCGGTCGTGTCGAAGACGCCGACTCGCTCGCCGCCGCGATGCGTGCGCGTAAGTAAGGTGCCTGAAAGTTCAAGGTATCAACTCGCCATCACGGCCACGGCACGCCGACAATTGGCAGAGAGTCTTCCGACATCCGTCGCATTCGCCGCATATGAATTTATCATCGGCCCGCTACTAGAAAACCCGCAACGCGTGGGCAAACAACTCATGGCGCCACTTGATGACCGACAAAGAGCCAGACGAGGCTCTTATCGCGTGATCTACCGTATTGATGAACAGTAAATGATGGTCACCGTGCTGGCAGTCAGGGCAATGTCAGACGCGTACCGGACACCCTGAGCGCCAAGGCAGATCGTCCTCGCGAGTCGAGATCCCACATTGTGTTTCACCTGAGTGATAACGGCATCGGGTTGCAGGGTGATTTCAGCATGGGGCGAAACTGACTGCAGTTAATCCTGTCGATTAGTTTTGGCGGTAGAGCATCTAGCCAAGTTCTTTTTCTATTTTGTCCTGCGCCGCCGAAAATGCCTTCTTCGCGGGTTACTGGGTTTTGGGCGTTTGCATTGCCGGAATTCTTGCCTGCGCGGTCATGTTGTTGTGGCCTTCTTCTTGGCAGACGGAAGACGACGGTGTCCTGCACCTTCGCGGCCCAGCTCGCGCAGCAACGTTCGCAGTTATTGGCTGGCTCTTCACTTATATTTGTTTGACCATCTGGCAGGTGCTCGCAAACTGTGGTGTGACAATGTGCCCGGCAAACCCAGCGCGCACAGGAGCTCAAAATGTGCAATGCACTTGCGCGGTTACCCGAGATGGTCAGGAGACGACACTCATCTCGATTCCAGGTTTCATCACTGTTCTTTTGAGCCTAGACCCACTGTCACTTCTTTTTGGAGTCATCTTGAACCGCCGTATGGGCAAAAAAACCGCTTTATCAGCCGCCACTCTTTCGGCGGAATTCGCGTTTGCCACCTGAGCGGCTGGAACTGTCTTTTACTGGGCCACCGGCTGAATCGGGATTTGATCCAGCGTGACCGGGCTTGTTTTTCTTAGCCTCAAGCGCAGCCTTGAACTTGGCGCGCTGTTCGTCGTCTTCCGTTGGGGAGTTTTTGCTGCTTTTGGACATACCCCCAGTCTCTCACCTACTTGTTGGGGTGTGGAGTCGCCTCGCTGGTGTGATTGAAAATGTAGGCTCCAACTATGTTGTCAGTTTTCCTACCCAGTGATCTGCAACTTGATTTATCAGACCATCCGGTGGACCCCGCGCAAGTGGGTTTTTATGTTCCTGAATACATGGGTCCGCGCGAAAGCCTTGAGCTCATTGCGCAGATGCCAAACCTTGAGGTCGTTCAACTTCTCACCGTGGGCTTTGATGCCGCATTGGAACATGTTCCTGATCACGTAACTTTGTGCAATGCCGTCGGCGTGCATGACGCCAGCACTGCCGAACTTGCCGTTGCTCTTGTATTGGCATCATTGCGAGGCATTGATGATTTTGCCCGAGCCATGCCCCAAGGTAATTGGATTCACGACCGCAGGCCCTCACTTGCGGATCGACGAGTGGTAATTGTTGGTGCTGGTGGCGTTGGTCAGGCGATTGCAAATCGCCTGGCGGCGTTTGAGGCCGAGGTGACCCTTGTCGCTAGATCACAACGACCGGGCGTTGTTGCTATTTCCGAACTTCCCAGTTTGCTACCGGAAGTAGATGTTGTGATTTTGGCCATCCCGTTGGACGCGAGCACAAAAGGATTAGTTGACGACTCATTTCTATCCCGGATGCGTGACGGTGCTTTGTTGGTCAACGTGGCGAGGGGTGGTGTTGTTGATACGCAGGCTTTGGTGCAACATGCGCAAAAAGGGCGCATCCGAGCAGCCCTTGATGTAACCGACCCGGAACCACTCCCACCGGAGCACCCTTTGTGGCGAATTCCTGGAGTCTTGATCAGCCCTCACGTTGGTGGGAACACCTCTGCTTTTCTTCCACGAGCGAGGGCTTTGGTGGAAAAGCAAATCGATCGCTGGCGCAGCGGAGATCCACTCGAGCACGTCGTGCAGCGATAGGAGTTAAGGCCCGTGATCACAATTCTTGTCGCACCAGACTCATTTAAAGGAACATTCACATCGGTACAAGTGGCGCAATACATTGCTGCGGGTATCCGCGAAGAAGGATTGACGGCGATTGAGTGTCCTTTGGCCGACGGCGGTGAAGGAACACTGGACGTACTTCTACTTGCGCTCAACGGTGAAGAACAATTTCAATCCGTGCACGGTCCTCTTGGACAGACAGTTATTGCCCGTTGGGGTTGGGTGGCGAACCAACGACTAGCGATCATCGAAGTTGCGCAGGCTTGCGGTCTGCAGCTCAGCGGTGCCAATCCCTACGATGCCTTGCATGCGTCAACGGTGGGTGTCGGCGAACTTGTGATCGCGGCGGCCAAATTCGGTGCTGAGAAGATCATCGTGGCAACGGGCGGTAGTGCTACAACCGATGGCGGGCAAGGTGCGATTGATGCACTGCAAGGCCACGAAGAAGCATTAGCGGGGATCAGTATTGAAGTCTTATCTGACGTTACCGTTAAATTCGAAGACGCCGCCAAAGTATTTGCCCCGCAAAAGGGCGCAGATCCAGCAACGGTTGAACTTCTCAACAAGCGACTCGATTCCGTTGCAGATCTTTATGTGAATCGGTCCGGGCGAGACCCAAGAGGCCTTGCGCAAACCGGTGCGGCCGGGGGACTTTCCGGTGCTTTGTGGGCGGCATTAGGTGCACAATTGTTTTCGGGCGCAGATTACGTTCTCGACCTGGTTGGCTTTAATGAACTCGCGAATGCGGCGGACGCGGTTGTGCTTGGCGAAGGAAGACTCGATGCACAGTCATTTCTGGGAAAAATTGTCGGGGTTGCCGCACATCGAGTTCACGACCGACCGGTACTTGCTGTCGTTGGTTCAACGTCACTCGACCTCGAGGAAAGTGCCGCCTTGGGACTCTCTCATGTCTGGGTGGCATCCAGTGCGGGTGAATTACGTGACGGTGGCAAAGCCCTCAGTGAGTGGATCGTTCATCCGTGAGGAAACCCGCCCCATGATTCCCGAGTAATTCGTTACGCTAGGTCGCAACCATTATTTTGTGGAGGAGATGCGCACATGAATATTGCGTCACTGGAAGTAAAGAACGATTCGATCAGTGGCTACCTGTCCCACCCCGAATCCGGGAGTGGGCCCGCCGTGTTGGTTATTCAGGAGTGGTGGGGTGTGGTGCCGCACATCCGCTCGGTTGTTGATCGGTTGGCGCAAGCAGGGTTTGTGGCACTCGCGGTTGATCACTACAAGGGTGTTGAAACAACCGAGCCTGATGAAGCCCAGAAGTTAATGATGGGATTGAAGGTCGCCGAGGCTGGGGCAGAAATCGCGGCAGGTGCAGAATTCCTTCTTTCCCTTGATGCCGTTAGTAGCTCCAATGTCGGGACG